>JBJSYW010000263.1:0-27029 GCA_046089985.1 Chloroflexota bacterium | reverse complement strand
GCGATGCTCAACGAGCGGGCGTCGCATTTCACCAGGCTGGTCTGCGGCAGGGCGATCTCGGGCAGCGGCAGGTAATCGACCAGCAGGTGCTGCGGCGGCAGGCACAGCTCGTCCAGCGCCCGGCGCATCGCCAGGCGCGTGGCTGGGGCAATGCCGATGGCGTCGATTTCGCTTGCGCCGGCGAAGCCCACCCCGTAAGCCGCCGCCAGCCCGCGCAGCCGCCCGGCCCACAGGTGGCGCTCGGCCGGCGTCATCTGCTTCGAGTCGCGCACGCCGCATAGCACCGCCGCCATGTGCCGGCTGGGCGGCAGCAGGATGGCCGCCGCGCACACCGGGCCGGCCAGCGCCCCGCGCCCGGCCTCGTCGATGCCCGCCACCCATACCACGCCCTGCGCCCACAGGCTGCTCTCAAAGGCCAGGTCGGGCACAGGCGGGATCAGGCTGCGGTCGAATTTCTTCATTGGGAGAGCGGGTACATGCCCATCAGGGCGTTGCGGCGGATGCGCAGCAGGTCGCCCAGCATACGCAGCGTGTCTGGCCCGGCGTTGACCTTGCTCTCGGCCTGGTAATACCAGGGGATCGGCAGCTCGCGCACCTGCAGGCCCAGCCGGCGGGCGATGAACAGCATCTCCACATCGAAGGCCCAGCCGTCCAGCGTCATATGGCGAAAGATCTGCTCGGCGGCTGCGGCTGTCAGGCACTTGAAGCCGCACTGCGTGTCTTGCAGCCCGGGCAGCACGAGCAGGCGGATCATCCAGTTGACCAGCCGCCCGCCGATGTGACGGTAGGCCGGCTCGTCGAAGCGCCGGGCGCCGTAGGCCTCGCGCGAGCCGATGGCGATATCCACCGCGGGATCGATCGCCGGCGGCAGAAAGCGCGCGATCTGCTCCACCGGCATCGACAGGTCGGCGTCGCACATGAAGCGGTAGGCTCCGCCGGCTGCCAGCATGCCGTGGCGCACCGCCAGCCCCTTGCCGCGTCCCTCCAGGTGGATAGCCTGCAGGTAGGGCAGGCGTGCGGCGTATTGGCGGGCGATCTCCAGCGTGCGGTCCTGGCTGCCGTTCTCCACCACCAGCACCTGGCTGGCATATGCCTGCCGCCCCAGGAAAGCATCCAGCTGATCCAGGGTATCGGGCAGGCGGCGCTCTTCGTTATAGGCGGGGATGATGACGGACAGGAATGGCGCAGCCACTGGATCAGGAGGTGAGCAGAGCAATCAGGATGCCGGCGACCAGGATGATGATGTTGACAACCAGCAGCACCGCCAGCCAGACCCATTGGCGGCGGTTGAAATCGGCCTTTTTGGCAATCTGCCGGATTACCTGCGGCTCCTGGCGGCTCAACTGCGCCAATCGCGACGGTTCAGCGGTTCCCGGCTGGCCCAACGCACGCCCGTCCAGGTCGGCGAAGGCCGCCTCGACCACCTGCTCGCGCGACTTGACGCGCGCCTGCACCAGCAGCTCCACCACCTGGTTGATGCGGGCCGGGTCCAGCACGGGAGGGGCCTGCAGCAGCCCGGCGGCGTAGCGGTCGATGGCGTCGGTAAGCACCACGCGCACTGCCGGGCGGACGGCGTTGACATGCGCCCCGGCGCTGCTGAACAGCAGCGCGGTCTCTAGCTGCGGCAGCTCCGTTTCCAGCGCGGCCAATTCCTGCGCCAGCAGGCGGGCGGCGCTCTGCAGCCGCTCCACCAGGTCGGGTTTGGCCGGGCGGTAGGTCTTGCCGCGCTCCATCGCCTCCCACTGCCCTTCATAAACCTGGAACAGCCCGCGCAGCGGGCTGGCATGCGCCAGCCACAGCCCGCCCGGGCCGACGATCAGCAGCACCGGCGGTTCGCTCGGATGGCCGATGACCAGGTTTTGCAGCAGGATGAAGCGCTTATCCAGCACGCGCTCCAGGCGCTGGATGACCGCCTGCTCGGCGCGCGCTTGCTCGGTCGCCAGCGACTGGTTGAGCCGCCCGATGATCTGTGAAACGACTCCAGGCTGGTCCGCGGTGCTGCGGGCGCTAAGATCGATGATTTTCATGCCGGGGCAGGCTCAGATGCGCAGGACACCCTCGAGTTGGTCTTTTTCCGGTTGGAGATCGCCGGTCGCCACCACCGGCTGGCCGTTCTTCTGCACTACCTTCAGCGGCTTGGTGATCTCAAAGCTGGCGCCCATCTGCTCGATGCGCCGCCCGGCGTACAGCTTCTTGCCGGCTTTCAACAGGTCGATCAGGGCGGCCCGATCTACGATCTTGCGGTCGGAAAAAATGGACCCCATGCGCCAGTAGCCGCGCACCCAGGCCACCTGGCCTTCCGGGGTATAATGAACCGCTTCAATAACACCGTCATACTTCTGTTTGGCCATGATTCCTCCCGCAGGCGGTAGATCAATAAAGTCGGGGCGGGCGGATTTGAACCGCCGGCCCCCGCGTCCCAAACGCGGTGCGCTAACCGAACTGCGCTACGCCCCGAACAGTGAGAGTATAATGCGGATGGTCCCGGATAGTCAAGGAGGCAATGTGATCAGTTTTGATACGGCTGCGCTGTACCATGCCCACCACAGCATCCACCCGGATGACCTGGAGTTCTGGTCCGGCCTGGCCCAGGAAGGCGGGTCCGCGCTGCTGGAGCTGGGCTGCGGCACCGGGCGGGTGCTGCTGCCGCTGGCGCACGCCGGTTGTGAGGTGATTGGCATGGACAACGACCCGCAGATGCTGGCCTACCTGCGCCAAAACTGGCCGGCCGAACTGGGCGAAGCGCCGGTGCTGCAGGCCGATTTCACCAATTTCCACCTCGGGCGGCGCTTTGACCTGGTGATCCTGCCCTGCAACACTTACAGCACGCTGGATGCCCCGGCCCGCCAGGCGCTGCTGCGCTGCGTGGCGGCCCACCTGAACCCGGGCGGGCGTTTTGCGGTCAGCATGCCCAGCCCGGCTCTGCTGCGTGAGCTTCCGGCGCGCGGCGCGGAAGAGATCGAAGAGACTTTCCCGCACCCGCTGGACGGCGAGCCGGTGCAGGTCAGCAGCGGCTGGCGCCGCCTGCGCCATGAAGTCAAGATCACCTGGCACTACGACCACCTGCTGCCGGATGGGGCGGTCCAGCGCCACAGCCTGGAAGTGCGCCACCGCCTGACTGCGCTGGAGCAGTACCTGGGAGAGTTCGCCGAGGCCGGTCTGCCGCTGGTGGTGCTGTACGGCGATTATGACCGCAGCGACTTCGACGACGACTCGCCGCAGCTGATCATCGTCGCCCTGCGCGCGGAAACAACTTGCGGGGGATGCCCGAGACCGGTCCCGGGCATCCCCCGCAGGATATCCGGACGGGCGGTCTGCCGTGTGCGTGATGGCAGGCCGCCCGTCCGCGCCTTAATAGCGCAGCAGCGCGCCGATACTGTCGAAGCCTTTGAGCTGCTGTTCCTGCTGCAGCACCTCCACGTCAGCGCCGCACTCCATCGCCTTGCGCACTGCCAGCTCGATCGCATCCGGCACCACCTCGGTGTCGCCGTCGCAGAACGGGCATGCGCCGATCGCCGAGGCGGTCAGGTAGCCGCAGCTCTTGCAGCTGTAGGCCGGCTGGCGGTAGCCATCGCGGATCACCAGGCTCTGCACCCGGCCCTCGCGCACCGCCGCCAGGGTCTCATCCAACCCCACCACCCCGCCGCGGCCCTTGGCAGCCCCGGTGACAATCACGTCCACCAGGTGGCTCTCGCGGGCGCTCTCCACCTGCCGCCCGATTTGCATTGCCTTCTCCAACACCTCGGTGTGGCTGGCGGTCATCGCCAGCGGCAGTGTGCCGATCACCAGGCTTTGCCAGGACTTGGGCAGCTGGCTGCGGAACAAGGCTACGTTGTCATCTGTGCCGGCGATCAGCACCCGGCGCACGTGTTTGTCGCTAAAGAAGCGCATGGCAAAATCAACCGCCTCTTTCATGTTGCGGTCGGCGATCTCATCCGCGTAATCGGTCATGCCTGCCACGCCGCTCTTACGCCCGGCGGCCTGCGAACCGCCGCCCTTCTTGGTGTGGCGCACCGCCTCACCCATCACCCCATCCTGCTCGATCAGCTCGCCCAGGTGGAAGGAGAACAGGCGCGCTCCCTGCTTGTCCACCAGGATCACACCGTAACCGCCGTACGAGTCCAGCAGGTCGGCCAGCGGCTTGACGTACGGCTGGCTGTTCACCCGCACCCGGCTGCGCAGCGGGACGGCCAATGGATAGGCTTTGAAGAAGCCCTGCGCTGCACAGGAAAAGATCGCCACACTCCGCCCGCTCCAATCGTGCTGGTGGTCGAAATAGTGCGTCACCGCGGCAGTGTCATCCGGCAGCTCGATCGTCTTCAGCAAGGTGCGCAGCCGTAAGCGGTAGGCATCGGCATTGCCCTCAGCCGGGTCGGTATTGAGATAGACACTGAGCACGGGTTCGACGGGCTGGAAATGTAACAGTTCCTGCACATCACGGTCTGTTAACATAGTCGCCTCCTCAATTAAACTAGGCTCGTTGTTATAATTGATCCGCACCCCCAGACGGCAGCTTGCTGCTTAAGATTGTATAGTCTTATCGGATGGGGAGTCAAGCCCTTTAGCCGGAATTTATATAACTCTCATTCAAAGCCCGGCTGCCGAAACGTACGTATCAGTGCTATGATTAGAGCTATGAGAACCTCCCGAGAGCGCATCCTACTCGTCGAAAGCGATCCTGAAATCAGCGATCTGATCTCTCGCCAGACCCTGCAGGCAGTGGGCTACCAGGTGCAGGTGGCGCGGGCGGCTGCCACGGCTATTCAAGAAGCGGCCCGGTTCGCCCCGGATATCCTGATCACCAATCTGAACCTGCCCGACTTGAGCGGCAAGGATCTGCTGGTGGCGCTCAACGCACAGGGGGTCAACGTGCCGGTGATTGTGATTGCCCATAAAGGCATGGAGGGCGATCTGATCCAGGCCTTCCGGCTGGGGGCCACCGATTACCTGCTTTGGCCGATGCGCGAGGCCGAGGTGGTTTCGGCGGTGGAACGGGTGCTCAAACAGGTGCGCGCCCGCCGCGAGCGCGAGACGCTGGCGCGCCAGCTCAAACAAACCAACGACGAACTGCAGCAGCGCGTGCGCGAGTTGACCACCATCTTTGCCATTGGCAAAGCGGTCACCTCGATCACCAACCAGCGCGAGCTGTTCGAGAAGATCGTCGAAGGGGCGGTGTACGTCACCGAGGCAGACGCCGGCTGGCTGCTGCTGCGCGAAGACCGCAACAAGGTCTACAGCCTGGCGGCCCAACGCAACCTGCCCAAGACGATCGCCGCGCGCATCAACCAACCCTGGGACGACGGGATCAGTTCGCTGGTGGCGCTGTCGGGCGAGACGCTCTCGATCTCCGGCGAGCCGCTGCAGCGTTTCAAGGTCGCCCAGTTGGGCCAGTCGGCGCTGGTGGTGCCAGTCAAGCTGAAGAAAGAGGTGGTTGGCCTGCTGGTGGTGGTGCGCAAGGAGCCGCACCCCTTCAACCCCAGCAATCGCACCCTGCTGGGAGCGGTGGCCGATTATGCCTCGATTTCGCTGGTCAACGCCGGCCTGTTCCGGGCCCTGGAAGAGCGCGCCCGTTCGCTGCAGCAGGCCGCCGAAGCCGCCCAGGCCAGCGAACGCAAGAAACTGGAACTGATCAACAGCTTGCAGCGTGATCTGCACCAGCCTCTGGCTAACGCCTGCAAGGCGGTGGATGCGATGCTGGTGGGCGAGACGACCCGCCTGAATGCCACCCACAAAACGGTGCTGCGCACGGTGATGGACAATCTTCAAGTGATCCAGGCTCTGGCGGATTCAATTAAACCGGCGGAATGACGCGATAAGGATCGCATGCCCGGCCAAAAAGTGCTTGCAGTTTTTCCCAATCTTGAAACCGGCGCCCTGTTCGGGCGCGCCGCGCTGGCTGTCCCCGACCTGAGCCTGATCACGGTCAACGATTGGGAGGAAGCCCAGGCGGTGCTGGACCAGGAACTGCCCGACCTGATTGTGGTGAGCGAAGGCATGCCGCTGCTCACGGGCGGCAGCCCGGCCCTGGAATGGCTGCAAAAATACCCCCAGGCGCCGGTGGTGTTGGTGGTCAAGATCACCGCTTCCGAGCGGCAGATGCTGTCTGCCTTGCGCCAGGGCTACTTCGACTGCCTGCAAGCCCCATTCTCCGTCGATCAGTTGCAGGCGCTGATGGAGCGGGTGCAGGCGCAGCGCCGGCGTTGGGAGCCGCAGCTGCAGCAGTTAGCCGGGCGCGGCCAGGCCAGCCTGGAGAAGCGCCTGAACGCCCTGGAGGCGATCCAGCGCGTCGGCCGCCAGGTGACCGCGCTGCTCGATCTGGACAGCATCCTGCTGGCGGTGGTGGAGGCGGCGGTTGATCTGACCGGCGCCGAAGAAGGCAGCCTGCTGCTGCTGGACGAGACCAGCGGTGAGCTGTATGTGCGCGCCAGCAAGAACTTTCAGGAAGAATTTGCCCGCACCTTTCGCCTGCCGATCCGCAATACGCTGGTCAGCCAGGTGCTGCGCACCGCCAAGCCGCTGCTGATTGACCAGGACACCCCGCAGAAGATCAAGACCGCCTACCTGGTGCACACGCTGCTGTATATGCCGCTGCTGGTGCAGGGGCGCGTGATCGGCGTGCTGGAAGTGGACCACCGCCAGACGCGCAAGGCGTTTAGCGACGATCATGTGATGCTGGTCGGCGCGCTGGCTGATTATGCCGCCATCGCCATCGAAAACGCCCGCCTGTATGCCCGCTCGGAAGCCGAGCGCCACAAACTGGACAGCATCCTGCGCGGCATCGAAGAAGCGGTGATTATTATCGACCAGGACCAGCGCCTGGTGCTGATGAACCGGCACGCCTGCCAGGCTTTTGAAGTCAGCGACCCAAACGTGGCGGGCAAGCGCCTCAGCGCGGTGATCTCACACCCGGAACTGTTGGAGACCGTGCGCGATGCGGCAGGCAAGTCACCCTCGCGGGTTGAACTGGGGCTGAAGGATGGGCGGGTGCTGCACGCCCAGCTCACCCCGCTGCCCGAGATCGGGTTGGTGATCAGCATGCAGGATATCACCCATCTGAAAGAGCTGGACCGCATCAAGAGCGACTTCGTGAACACCGTTTCGCATGACCTGCGCTCCCCGCTGACCGCCATCCTGGGCTATATCGAGCTGTTCGACCGGGTTGGCCCGGTCAACGACACCCAGCGCGAGTTCATCCGCCGGGTGCAGGTCAGCGTGCACAATATCACCGCCCTGATCAATGATCTGCTCGACCTGGGCCGCATCGAGGCCGGGTTCGATGTGCGCAAGGAGCTGGTGCCGTTCGCCGCCATCGTGCGCTTCGTGGTCGATGGGCTGCAGCCGCGCAGCCAGGAGAAATCTCAACAGATGGTGGTTGACCTGCCCGACGACTTGCCCCAGGTATTGGGCAACCCGATCCGCCTGCGCCAGATGCTGAACAACCTGGTGAACAACGCCATCAAATACACCCCCGACCGCGGCCAGGTGACGGTATACGCTCGCCGCCAGGGCGAGCAGATTGTGCTGCAGATCAGCGACAACGGCCCGGGCATCCCGGTGGCCGATCAACCGTACATCTTCGATAAATTCTACCGCGCCAGTAATGCCCCCCAGGAAACCCCCGGCACCGGGTTGGGGCTGGCGATCGTCAAATCGATTGTTGAAAATCACCTGGGGCGCATCTGGGTCGAATCGCAGCCGGGCCAGGGGGCCACTTTTACCGTGCTGCTGCCCACCGTCGAAAAAGAACTCTGATCCGTTATCACACCGGCTGCTTAAATACAGCCTCCGCAGGGTGGTGAGGTACCCGGCGGAGGCTTTCGCCAAAGGAGGAAACAGCGATGAGCAGCTTAAGGAGTGTGCTCGAACTTGATTGTGCCTGTATCATACCTAAGAAACGCGCCTTGGGCTATTGTCATATATCACTTGCCCGATATGATATTTCTCCCGGGTTGTATGACAGGTTGGCCCGAGTGGGGTGACTTCCAACCGGGGCGCGCCGGCGGCTCAGCTGCTGTGCGCCAGCCGGCCGCGATGAGCGGTCTGCTGCCAGGCCCCAAAGAACGAGTCCATTTCGGTGCTGAATTTCATCCAATCGGGCACCAGCAGCACCAGTCCTTCGCCTTGCGGATAGAACAATTCACCCGGAATAAACATGCGCAGCAGGCGTGGGTTGATCGGGTAGCCTTTTAACTCCAGCACCAGGGCGGTCTTGCCGTAGAACTGCGAGATGAAACTGCGCCGGGCCCAGCTGGACGATTCGGGCGGAAAGATCTGCTGCAGCAGCATCGGGCGGATGCCGCGCAGCCGCTGGTATGAGATGCGGAAGCGCACCAGCGGCGTCACCACTGTCAGGTAGGCGTCGTGCGGCTGGATGTAGGCGAAATAACGGGCAATAAATGCATACCCGGCGATGCCCAGCGACAGCACAGCCAGGGCGAACAACCACAGGTCGCTGTGGAAGCCCAGGATGGTGGTAGGCGGGACCAGCGTCCACCAGCCCACTGCCATCGCCAGCAGCCCCAGCACCAGCATGTGCTGCCAGATGCGGTTCATCGCGTGCCAGTAAAGCACCAGGCGGTGGCGTGCGCCGGATTTACTCTTGCTCATCTTGGCCCTCCTCTGCGCTCAACCGGCTGCTTCAGCCCGGCAGCCGTCGATGGTCCGCCGCCTAAGCACTGCAGCGGTTTTCATCCATAGGCAGGCTGAACCAGAAGGTGCTGCCCTGCCCCAGTTGGCTGGAAAAACCCATCTCTCCGCCCATCACCTGCGCCAGGCGCTGGGCCACGCTCAGCCCCAGCCCCCAGCCCTGCTCTTCACGCACCGCGGCGTCTTCCGAGCGGAAGAACTGTGAGAACAGCTTCTGCTGGTCGGCTTCGCTGATCCCGATCCCGCTGTCGCGCACGCTGACCAGCACCCGCTCGCCATCCCGCGCGGCGCTCAGGTGGATCGTCCCGCCGCGCGGGGTGTACTTGCAGGCGTTGCCCAGCAGGTTGTTCAGAATCTGCACCACCCGGTTGTGATCGGCGTACACGGCGGGCAGGTCGGCCGGGATTTCGCTGCTTAGCACCTGCTCTTTCTCCACCGCGCGCTGAGCCAGGGTGCGCAGCGCTTCTTCGATGTAACCGCGCAGTTCGATCTGCCGGCAATCCAGGCGCAGCCGCCCGGTTTCGATGCGCGAGATATCCGCTAGGTCAGAAACCAGCGCCGACATGCGTTCGACGTTACTGCGGATCACCATTACAAAGCTCATCTGCTGCTCGTTCAGCGGGCCGACCACCCCGGCCTTGAGCAGGTCGGCGTAGCCCTTGATCGATGTCATTGGGATGCGCAGTTCGTGGGTGACCACCGAGACGAACTTCGACTTGGCCTGGTTGGCCTGCTAGACCTCGGCATACAGGCGGGTGTTCTGGATGGCCGAAGCCGCCCGCCCCGCCAGCCGCTCTAAAAAGGCCGCTTCAGCCGCGCCGGCCGGCGCTGCCGGTGCGGCGCGTTCCACCAGCAGCGCTCCGAGCGCCGTCCCGCCGTGCAGCAGCGGGATCGCCAGGCGCTGCCCGGCGGGGCTCTTGGCGGCCTGTGGGCGGCGGGCGGCGGCGGCCTGGCGGGCCAGCGCTTCGCCGTCTGCATCCGTCGGCTGCGGGTGGGTGACCGCCGGTTGGTCGCTGCCCGCCGGCGCGTCGAGCCACACCCAGGCCTGCTGCGCCTGGCCCCCGTCCAGCGCCCACTGGCAGGTAAGCTCCAGCACGCGCGGCAGTTCCAGGCTGGCGTTTAGCTCGGCGTCCACCCGGGCCAGTGTCTCCAGCTCAGCCACGCGCTGCGCCAGCGCCTGGTCGGTGCGCGTATACAGGGCCGCGTTCTGGATGGCGATTGCGGCCTGCGAGGCGAAGGCGCTCAGCAGCTGCAGATCCGGTTCGGTAAACAGCCCGGCCTGGGCGCGGTTATCCACGTAGATGGCCCCGATCGCCTGGCCGCGCGCCAGCAGCGGGGCGCACAGGATCGAGCGCAGGGCATGGAAGATGACGGATTCGTGCTCCGAGAAGCGCGGGTCGGTCTGGGCGTCGGTGGTCACCAACCCGGCGCGGCTCTGGATCACCGTGTTGATCGCCGTGCGGCTGACGGCCATGTCCTTCAACTGCAGAGATTCGCGGCTGAAGTTGCGCGCTGCCCGCAGCTGCCACTCGGTCCCGCCCGGCTCGGTCAGCACCAGGAAGCCGCGCTCGGCGCCGGTCAGGCTGATGACCGAATCCATCACCTGGGTCAGCACTTCATCCAGGTCCAACGAGGCGCCCAACGCTTGAGAGACCCGGTACAGCGCCGCCAGGCGGCCCTGTTCAAGCTGGTTCAGTTGGTTAGGAGGCTGGGGGTTCGACATCGCTGGCTCCTTGTGGCCCGCCGGCTGACGCTCGGGCGTAGTCGCACAGGTCCTGCAGCGGGCAGGCCGGGCAGTTGGGCCGGCGCGCCTGGCAGATCTCACGGCCCAGGCGGATCAGGTTCAGGTGCACCGGGTAGTATGTTTCGGGCGGGAACAGCCGCTCCAGGAATGGATGGGCCTGGTCGGCGGTCAGGTTGGCCGGACGCAGCCCCAGCCGGCCGCTGACGCGGTAGATATGGGTGTCGACCGGGAAGGCCGGCTTGCCCAGCGAGAACTGCAGCACGATGGCGGCCGTCTTGGGACCCACCCCGTGGAAGCGCACCAACCACTCGCGCCCTTCTTCGGCCGGCAGGCCGGCCAGGAAGGCCAGGTCCAGCGCGCCGCGCTCTGCGGTGATCTGGCGCAGTACGGCCTGGATGCGCGGGCCTTTCTGTTTGGCCAGCCCGGCAGGGCGGATGGCGTCGATCACCGCCTGCGGGTCGGCGTCGCGCACCGCCTCCCAACTGGGGAAGCTGCGCCGCAGGCCCTGAAAGGCCCGGTCGCGGTTCACATCGTTGGTGTTTTGCGACAGGATGGTGGAGATCAACTCATCCAGCGGCGGCAGCGGCTCACTCCACGCCGGGTAGCCGTAGAAGTCGAGCAGGCGCTGGTGGATGGCAAGGGCACGCTGCTGCAGGTCCATGCTGTGCCTCAGGAATAGCTCAAGGTAAGCGTAGGGTAGGCCCGGCCGACCTCGATCTTACGCCAGTTGTAGCGCAGCGAAAGTGGGCCGAACTCGCTCAGCGCCTGCATCTCGCTCTCGCTCAGCGCGCCTAGCTGGTGCAGCACTTCCATGGCCACGGCGTGCAGGGCCATGTTGCGGTCATCCCCGTCGGAGATCTTCATCGCGATGCCCAGCGCCGGCGAGCCGGGCCGGATGGCGCCCGGCAGCAGCCCCAGCCCCTGGTAGGCCTCGGCCCCGCCCTTGGAAACGATCCGTCCGCGCGTCACCTGCATCAGGCGTGTGTCAAAGCGCCCCGGCCCGCCCACCATTTCCGGATAGGCCATCATCGCCTCGGCGATCATGTGGCAAGCCCCGGCTCGGGCAGGCGGCAGCACCCCGCCCGTTTCCGGGTCGGCCAGGCGGGCAAAGGCGAGCGCACCGTTGTAGAGTGGCACGGCGAAATTGGGCGCCGAGCAGCCGTCGATGCCCATGTGTACCTGCTCCAGGGTCAGCCCGCACATCTCGGCAAAGGCGCTCTTGATCTCGCCCTGGATCGGGTGGGCGAAGTCGATATAGGGCAGCCCATCCGGCAGCGGCTGACCGTGGGCGCGCTTCCAGCAGGCATAGGCCAGCATCCCGCTGTGTTTGCCCGAGCAGTTGTGCCGGTTGGAGGTCAGCGGTTCCTGCCGCCGGCGCAGCGCTTCGGCGGTCAGCGGGTCCATCGGCTCATGCACCCCGCACATCAGGTCGGCCTCGCTGAAACCGGCCTTGGCCTGGATCGAGCGGGCGGTGGCGACGTGCTCGTCGGTGCCCGAGTGCGAAGCGCAGATCAGGGCCAGCTCTTTCTGGGTCAGCCCCAGCGCCTGCGGCCCGCCGTGCTCTACAAAGGGCAGCGCCTGGAACGGCTTGGCGGACGAGCGCAGAAAAGTCACGGCCTGTGGGTCGCCATACCAGGCGACCAGCCGTCCGTGGGCGTCCACCACGGCTACGGCGCCGTCGTGGATCGATTCAACCGTTCCCCCCCGGGTCAGTTCAAAGATCGGTCGATAGGGTGTCAGGTTCATAGGTGTGCAGCTTGGTGGTTATTGTTCTTCTTCTTCAATTTCGGGTTGGCCAATCGTGGTGGATGGGCGGAAGCGGCGCGCATAGCACTGGAACAGCCCGTATTGCAGGCGGATGGCGTAGAAATCGCGCAGTTTGGCCGGGAAGGTATAGCGCGCCAGCAGCCCTGCTGCCAGGTCTTGGGTGGCTTCAGGGGCGGCATTGCGCGCTCCCAGCTGCTCTAGCTGCTCGTGAACGTTCTGCAAGATGGCGCGCTGGTTCTGGATATCGGCCGGGCCGGCCAGACCACCCCGCCCGCTGACGATCTTGTAGCCGGCGTACTGTTGGGTCAGCAGGTCCAGGCTCTCGATCCACTGCGGCAGGTCGGCCTGCGCCAGGAACGGGGGTTGGTTGTTGATCACGCTGTCACCGACAAAGGCCACCTTCGCCGCCGGCACGATCAGCCAGATCGAGCCGGGCGTGGCGCCGGGATGCGATTCCAGCACCACCTCCGGGCCGCCCCAGTGCAGCGACATGCGGTCGGTGAAGGTGATGTCGGGCGCGGCCCAGCGCATTCCGATCGCTTCGTTGTAGGTCTCCCAGGCCGAGCCGGTCTCCATGCTTTGCCCCTTGAAGATCGTCGGGCGGGAGCGGAAGACCTGGGCGGCTTTCTGGTGGGCGATGATGGTGCATTCCAGGGCCCGCGTTCCCAGTGTGCGATCCGGGTGGGCGTCCAGGCTGACCAGCGTGCGTGTGCTGCCGCTGCGCTGGTTGGTCAGCGCCAGGCGCCAGCTGCGTGTGTCTTCCGGCCGCAGCGGCGCGTCGATCAGGATCAGGCCATTGGTGTACACCAGCGCTCCCAGGGTGGTGCCCAGGAAAGCGTCTTCATAGAAAATACCATTCTCAATTTGCTGCATGCTGCTTTTCCCTCAATCTCAATGTGCGTCTGGCCCGGGAACGGGCGGCGACAGCGGCAGGGTGAACTTAAAGTTGGCCCCCTGGCCGGCGGCGCTTTCAACCCAGATCCGCCCGCCGTGGCTGGTCACCGCCAGGCGGCAGAAAGCCAGGCCCAGGCCCAACCCGCGCGGCCCTTCTTTGCCGCGCAGGCGGGTGAATTTCTCAAAGATCCGCTCCTGGTCGGCAGCGGGGATCCCGGGGCCGTCGTCCAGCAGGCTGGTGAGCAGCATTCCCTCCTGCTCGCTCACCTGAATGCGGATTTTGCCCTCCGGGTGCGAATACTTGACCCCGTTCTCGATCAGATTGATCAGCACCCGGCGGATCATATCCGGGTCAACCCACACCGGCAGGAGCTGTGCCGGGGTTTCCAGGCTGATGCCGATCTTCTTCTCCCTTGCCATCAGCGCGACAGTCTGGATGGCGTCCTCCAGCAGATCGCACAGGTTGACCGGCAGGCGTTTGCCGGTCAGCTGCCCGGCCTCCAGCCGGTTCAGGTCCAGCAGCGATTCGGTCAAGCGCTGGATGCGCTCGGTGGAGCGGGCGGCGATCTGGATCAACGACTGCACGTTCTGGTCGATCTCCGGCTCCAGCAGGGCGGAGATCATCTCCAGGCTGGAGCCGATATTGGCCAGCGGCGAGCGCAGATCGTGATACACCATGGCGATCAGGTCTTCGCGCAGCCGGTCCAGGTCTTTGCGTTCGGTGATGTCGTGCAGGATCCACTGCAGGTGGTACTCGTTGTTGTAGTGGATGCAGCGCACGTGCACCTGTACCGGGATGCTCCGCCCGGTATAGGCGTTGAGCGTCGACTCGTACACCTGGGTTTCGCTGCTGCACACATTCTGGTAGCCCGGGCCGAGCTTTTCCAAATCCGGGGTGTGCAGGGCTGAGATCTTCAGGCTGTGCAGGTCCTGCGGGCTGAGGCCGATCATCAGCTGGGCCTGGCGGTTGCTCTCCTGGATGCTGCCCTGCCAATCGGTGACCAGGATCGGGTCGATATTGTCTTCGAACAACTGGCGGTAGCGCTGCGTGGCGGTTTGCAGGTGGTCCACCAGTTGGGCGCGCAGGATGGCGATCCCGGCCCATTCGGCGATCGCCTCGGCCAGGTGGCAGTGAGATTCGTTGAAAAAGTAGGGGGTGGGATGCACCAGGGTGATCACGCCCACCAGGCGCTCACCGGCCAAAACCGGCACGCTCACCGCCGACTTAGCGCCGGTGCGGTCATCGGCGTCGTCCGGGCGGCGCAGCCAGCGCTCGTCGCGGCTGGTGTCTGGCACGATCACCGACTGGCGGTGGCGCGCTACCCAGCCTGCCATGCCCGATTCGTACGTCACGCGCAGCTGCAGGGCGGTGTTGGATTGGGCCATCCCGTGCATCAAAAAGGCTTCTTCGCCGGGCTGGCCGTTTTCATCTAAAACAATGATGCTGCCGCTGACCGCGCCTACGTTCTTCATCGACAGGAACAGCACCCGGTGCAGCAGCGTGCGCAAATCCAGGTCGGCGGTGACTTCCTGTCCGATCTGGTAGAGCAGCTCCAACGATGAAGCGGGCGGTTCGTTGGCGCCGGGCGGGCTGTTGGGCGTGGCTTGCGGGGGGTTCGTCATCATGAGATCAACCTGCTCTGCCCGATGTGGAAATGCGCCAGGCGGCATGCAGTATTAGTATAGCATAAGGAACCCGCGGCAAGGTTTGCAAAATGGTAGGTGTGCTCAGGCCAGGAACGGCAGGTTGAGCATCAAGACTTCCATCGCCAGCCGGGCGTTGACATTGCCCTTCAGCAGCAGCAGTGTCTGCTCAATGCACGAAAGCGCCCGCCGGGCGGAGGCCAGGTCCACCCGGGCAGCCAGCGCGATGATCTGCTCCTGGCGATCCAGGTTGGCCGGCTGCGCGCCGGCCCCGGCCGAGCACAGCAGCACATCCCGCCACAGCGACTGCCAGGCGAGCAGCAGGTCGCGCAATGCGCCGCGCTCGCGGTTTTTCGACTCTTTGGTGATGTAATCGGCGAAGGCAAACCGTTCAGCGCGCCCGGAATAAACCAGGTGCAGGTGTTCATCCAGCAGGGCCTGGCGCTGCTCCAGCGCCTGCGGATCGTTCAGCATTTGCAGGGCGATCCCCGGCCGGCCGCCGGCGATGTGCGCCAGCAGGGTGGCCTGCGCCGCTTCCACGCCATAGGCGGTTTGCAGCCCGCCGGACAGCCCGTCCAGCGGGGCCGGGCGCAGGCGCAGCAGTTCACAGCGCGAGCTGATGGTGGGCAGCAGCAGTTCCGGGTTTTCGGCGGTTAGCAGCAGCACTACCTGCGGCGGCGGCTCTTCCAGCGTCTTCAGCAGCGCGTTCTGGGTGGCGATCCCGGCTTCTTCAAAACGCAGCAGCAGCGCCACCCGGTAGCGGGCTGCGTAGGGGTGCAGCGCCAGGCTGTGCTGCAGCTCGCGCACCTGCTCCACCAGGATCTGCGTCTTATCCGGCGGGGTCTGGATGATCGACAGATCGGGGTGCTGCATAGCGGCGATCTGCCGGCAGGACCGGCAGGCCAGGCAAGGGTCGCCGGGGGCAGGCGGCTGCTCACAGTTGATCGCCTGGGCCAGGCGCAGCGCCAGCGTGCGCCGGCCCACGCCCTGCGGCCCGCTGATCAGGTAGGCATGCCGCACTTCGCCGCGCCCCACGTGCGTGCGCAGCAGGTCGACCGCCCATTCGTGGCCCAACAGGTTCCAGTTCATAGCTAGATTTTAGCGCATCGAAAGCGGATTGGCAACGGACATGCTATAATCAACAGGTTTTATCACGCAGCCGGGCGGCCCTATGATCGCCGGCTGGGTAAGGTAGAGTTTCAATTAACATGAGAGACCTTCTGGTTGACTTAAACGTACAACAGCAGCAGGCCGTCACCGCCGGGCTGGGGCCGATCCTGGTCATGGCGGGGCCTGGCTCGGGCAAGACGCGCGTGCTCACCCGCCGCATGGCCTACCTGATCGGCGCAATGGGCGTGCGCCCATACAATATCCTGGCTGTCACCTTCACCAACAAGGCCGCCCGCGAGATGGAAAGCCGGGTGAGCGAGTTGATGGGCGAATCCACGCGGGGTATGTGGCTGGGCACATTCCATGCCATTTGCGCCCGCCTGCTGCACATGGAATCTGCCAACCTGCCGCTGCAGCCCAACTTCGTCATCTTTGACCAGGACGACCAGCTGGAACTGGTCAAGCAGGTGCTGCGCGAGGAGAACCTGGACGAAAAGCGCTACCGCCCGCAGGCCGTGCACGCTTCGATCTCCAGCGCCAAGAACGAGCTGATCCTGCCCGATGCCTACCCGGTGCAGACTTACCGCGATGAAGTGGTGCGCAAGGTCTACAAGCGCTACCAGGAACTGCTGGTGAACAGCAATGCGGCCGATTTCGACGATCTGCTGGTATACGCCGCCTTCCTGCTGGAGAACAACCTCGAAGTGCGCACCCGCTGGGCGCAGCGGTTCGAGCACATCCTGGTCGACGAGTTCCAGGACACCAACCAGGCGCAGTACAAGCTGCTCACCCACCTGGCCTCCTTCCACCACAACCTGTTCGTGGTGGGCGACGCCGACCAGTCGATCTATCGCTGGCGGGGAGCCGACTATCGTAACGTGCTGCGCTTCCAGGAAGACTATGCCAACGATCGCAACATGCAGACGATCCTGCTCGAGCAGAACTACCGCTCGACCCAGTCGATCCTCGACGTAGCCATGGCGGTGATCGACCGCAACCCCCGGCGCACCCGCAAACAGCTGTTTAGCGACCGCGGCGAAGGGCACAAGGTGGGGCTGTATGAAGCCTATGACGACCGCCAGGAAGCCTCCTTTGTGGTCGAGAGCATTGCCAAGCTGGTCAAGCTCGAGAAGCGCCAGCCGAGCGAATTTGCGGTGATGTACCGCACCAACGCTCAGTCCCGCCTGTTGGAAGAAGCCTTCCTGGCTGCCGGGCTGCCCTATCGCCTGGTGGGGGCGCAGCGCTTCTACGGGCGGCGCGAGATCAAGGACATCGTTTCCTTCCTGCGCCTGGTGCATAACCCCAGCGACGAGGTCGGCCTGAGCCGGGTGATCAACATTCCGCCGCGCGGCGTGGGGGCCAAGACGCTGGCTGCGCTGCGCATGCTGGCCCAATCCAACCAGCTTTCGGCCGGGCAGTATCTGCTGCAGATGGCGCGCGACCCCAACCTGGCTTCGGCCGAGGCGCTGGGGGCGCGCGTGCGCGGCCCGCTGGTCAATTTCGGCGCGCTGCTGGGCGGTTGGATTGCCCAGAAAGACAGCCTGCCTCCGCTGGGCCTGATGGACCGCGTGATCGAAGATATCGACTACCAGTCTTATATTAATGACGGCACTGAAGAAGGCCGGGACCGCTGGGAGAACGTGATGGAACTGCGCCGTCTGGCGGCGGATTACCAGAACGAGGGTCTACAGGCCTTTCTGGAACGCGTGGCGCTGGTCTCTGACCAGGACACGCTGGAGGGCGGCGCCAACGCTCCCACGCTGCTGACCCTGCACGCTGCCAAGGGGCTGGAGTTCCCGGTGGTGTTCCTGGTGGGGCTGAACGACGGCACGCTGCCGCACACCCGCTCGTTTGACGACCCCGAGGCAATGCTGGAAGAGCGCCGCCTGCTGTACGTGGGCATCACCCGCGCCGGCGACCGGCTGTACCTGACCTACCCGCAGAACCGTTCCTCCTACGGCTACGCCGAAGGCAGCATCCCCTCGCGCTACCTGGACGATATCCCCTCTGGGCTGCTCGATGAGGTGCAGTCGGTTAACGTGCGCTCGTCGCGCGAGCGTTCTCCGTCGTCGGGGCGTGCCGGGGGTGGGTCTTCCGAGCGCTATGAGCGCTGGGAGCTGCCCAGCCCGGCCCGCCAGGCTGGCAAGCCGGTTGAGCCGCGCTTCAAACCGGGGATGCGCGTGATCCACCCCGACTGGGGCGAGGGGATGGTATTGAACGTGCGCATCGACGGCAGCGACGAGATCCTGGATATCCATTTTGGCAGCGTGGGCCTGAAGCGCGTGATGGCCTCGCTGGCCCGCCTGGAGATCAAAAGCTAGTGCGAGGAGCCATGCCGGTGCTTGATCCGCAATCGCTGGAAATTATCAGCCGCAGCCCGGAACAGACCCGCCGGGTGGGCATGCGCCTGGGCGCGCTGCTGCACCCCGGCGACCTGGTGTGCCTGATCGGCGACCTGGGCGCCGGCAAGACCACCCTGGTGCAGGGCGTATCGGCCGGCTGGGGGTCGCTGGATACCGCCAATAGCCCCACATTCGTGCTGGTCAACGTTTACCGCCGCCCGGATGGCGGGCGGATGTATCACCTGGACACGTACCGGCTGAGCGGGCCGGCCGAGGCGGAAGACCTGGACCTGGATACGCTGCTGGAAAACGGCCCGCTGCTGGTGGAATGGGCCGACCGGGTGCAGGCGGCTCTGCCGGACGAGCGCCTGTGGATCAACCTGGCGTATGTCGACGAGAACCAGCGCGATCTGCTGCTCAGCGCCCACGGGCCGCGCTATGAAGCCATGCTGGCCGAGCTGCGCCGGCAGGTGTTTGGAGTGGAATGATGCGTTCTAGCGGAGCTTTACTACTCGCCCTGGATACCTCCACCCGCACGGTGGGGCTGGCGCTGTATGATGGGCGCCAGGTGTTGAGCGAGGCAGCCTGGACCAGCAGCGATTACCACACCGTGGAACTGGCCCCGGCGATCGCGGATGCTTTCGCCAAGACCGGGCAAGACGCCGCCTCCCTGGGGGCGCTGGCGGTCGCCATCGGCCCCGGCTCGTTCACCGTGCTGCGCGTGGGGCTGGCGCTGGCCAAGTGCCTGGCGATGGCGCGCAAGCTGCCGTTGATCGGCGTGCCCACGCTGGACGCGCTGGCGGCTGCGCAGCCGCGCCCCGCCGGATTGGGCCTGCCGGAAGATGCCAGGCTGGCGGCTGTGCTGCGCGCCGGGCGCGGCCGGCTGGCGGTGTCCTGGTATGCCTGGACGCCGTCCGGCTGGCAGTCTTCTGCTGAGATTAAGGTCTACACCCCGGCCGAGTTGGTCCGGGCGGTCGGTGGGCCGACCCTGGTGTGCGGCGAGTTGAGCGAGGAAGAGCGCGATTTGCTGCAGCGCACCCCGCAGGTCACCCTGGCGGGGCCGGCTGCCTCGCTGCGCCGCCCGGCCTACCTGGCCGAGCTGGGTTGGAAGCGCTGGAAATCCGGGCAAGTTGACCCGCCCGCCGGGCTGGCGCCGATCTACCTGCATTATAATGACCCCATCCCGGCATGAGCCTTGAACCTACCACCGATAGCGTGAATATCCGCGTGCGCCACATGCGCTCCGCAGACCTGGAGGCCGTGGTGGCGCTGGACCACGCCTCGTTTACGCTGCCCTGGCCCGCCCGTTCGTACCGTTTTGAGCTGTTCGAGAACCCCAGCTCGCTGCTGTACGTGGCCGAGATCCCACCGCAGGACGGCGCAGCCGGGCAGGTGGTGGGGGTGATTGTGATCTGGCTGATTATTGATGAAGCGCATGTCGCCACCATTGCCGTCGACCCGGAGCTGCGCGGGCGGGCGATCGGCCGGCAGCTGCTCAGCACTGCGTTGAGTGAAGCCATCCAACGCGGCGCGCAGAGCGCCACGTTGGAAGTGCGCCGGCACAACCTGCCGGCCCAGGCGCTGTACCGGCGCTTCCGCTTCGAAGTGGTGGGGCAGCGCCCGCGCTATTACCAGGACAACCATGAAGATGCGTTGATTATGACCGTTTCCGGGCTGGATGCCTCTTACCTGGAATGGTTGGAGAGCGGCGGCTGGCGCAGCGCGCCCCGCACGCCGCCTGCAGGAGAGTGACGATGAAACCCGAAGAAAAGCTGGCCGAGGTGGCGCAGCAGGCTGCCGTCTGCACGCGCTGCGAGCTGCACCGCTCGCGCAAGCATGCTGTGCCGGGCGAAGGCCCGGCGGCGGCCGAGATCATGTTTATTGGCGAAGGGCCGGGCTTTTATGAGAACGAGCAGGGCCGCCCGTTTGTCGGCGCAGCCGGCAAGTTTTTGGACGAACTGCTGGCCAAGATCGGCATGGACCGCAGCAAGGTCTTCATTACCAACGTGGTCAAGTGCCGCCCGCCCAACAATCGAGACCCGCAGCCGGAAGAACTGGCCGCCTGCCGGGTGTACCTGGACTTGCAGATTGAAACCATCAATCCAAAGGTGGTGGTCACACTGGGGCGTTTTTCAATGAACCACTTCCTGCCTAACGCCAAGATCAGCAGCATCCATGGGCAGGTCAAGACCGTCAACGGGCGACAGGTGGTGGCAATGTATCACCCGGCGGCGGCGCTGCACCAGCAGTCGCTGCGCCCGGTGATCGAGGCCGATTTCCTGCGCCTGCCCGAGCTGATCAAGACCGCTCGCCCCGGCGAGACCGGCCCAGACCAACCGCCCGAGCCGCCCAAACCCAAGCAGCTGAGCCTGTTCTAAGATGCTGCGTTCCACACTGCGCTCGCTGTATGATCGCTTGCCCGCCGCGGCGCGCGGCCGGCTGCGCGCGCTGACGCCCGACGCGGCGCTGCGCTGGTATGCCCACCGCCGCACAGACGTCTACCTGGTCTCGTATCCCAAGTGCGGGCGCACCTGGCTGCGCCTGATGATCGGGCGGGCCGTCTCGCAGCATTATGCCCTGGGCGAAGCGGAAGAGGTGCTGTTCCTGCGCAGCAACCGCCGCTTCCACCCGGACGTGCCGCGCATCACCGTGGTCCACGAAGACCGCCCGATGCTGAAGACCCCCGACGAGCTGCAGCCCTCCAAGCAGCGCTTCAAAGACAAGCGGGTGATCTTCCTGGCCCGCGACCCGCGCGATGTGATTGTCTCCAGCTATTTCGAGATGAAAAACCGCGGCCGGATGTTCGGCAGCAACCCGTATGAGAAGCACCAGCCCGTCTTTGAGGGCAGCCTGGCGGAGTTCATCCAGGCCCGCCGCGGCGGGTATGCCACGCTGCTGCGTTACTATAACATCTGGGCTGCCAACCGCACCACGCCGCGCGGTTTTCTGCTGGTGCGCTATGAGGACTTAAAGGCCAACCCGGCCGGCGAGCTGCGCCGGGTGCTCGATTTCCTCGGCCTGGCGCAGATCGGCGATGACGAAATTGTCGGTGCGGTCGACTATGCATCTTTTGAAAATATGCGTAAAATGGAGCTTGGCGGCCGTTTCGAGAGCGGTATGCTGAAACCGGCTGACCAGGCCAACCAGGAATCGTACAAAACCCGCAAGGGAAAAGTGAAAGGCTTTGTGGAGTACTTAAGCCAGGGGGAGATCGAAGAATTAAACCAAATAACCACTGCAACGCTCGATCCATTTTTCGGGTACCTGGCGGATGAAGGTCTCACGGCGCATCCCGCGAGCGCACCAGCCGGCGCCCCAAACCATATAGAAAAGGACTTGATATGACCACCATCACTTCTTCTGCACAGCTGGTTGAGCGGTTAAAAGACCGCACCGCCCGGGTTGGCATCCTGGGTTTGGGGTATGTCGGCCTGCCGTTGGCCGTGGTGTTTGCCGACGCCGGTTTCGAGGTTATTGGCGTCGACCCCGACAGCCGCAAGGTCGACACGATCTGCCGCGGCGAGAGCCACATCCAGGATGTGCCCGGCGAGCAGGTGGAGCGCCTGGTGCGCTCGGGCAAGCTGAGCGCCACCACCGATTTCTCGGTGCTGGCTGATGTGGATGCGGTCAGCATCTGTGTGCCCACCCCGCTGCGCAAGACCGGCGACCCGGATTTGTCTTTCATCCTTAACGCCACCGAAGAACTGGCCAAGTACGTCCACCCCTATATGGTGGTAGTGCTTGAGTCGACCACCTACCCCGGCACGACGCGCGAGATCCTGCTGCCCGCGCTGTGTGATGGCAAGGGCCTGACCGTGGGCGAAGATTTTTTCCTGGCCTTCTCGCCCGAGCGAGTGGACCCCGGCCGCGAAGACTGGACCACGATCAACACCCCCAAAGTGGTGGGTGGGATCACCGAGATGTGCAGCGAGGTTTCGGCAGCCTGGTACGCCGGCGCGCTGAAGACGGTCGTCCCGGTATCTTCGGCCGAAGTGGCCGAGATGGCCAAGCTGCTGGAGAACACCTTCCGCATGATCAACATCGGCCTGGTCAACGAACTGGCGCTGATGTGCGACCGGCTCAAAGTGGACGTGTGGGAAGTCATCGATGCCGCTGCCACCAAGCCGTTCGGCTTTATGAAATTCACCCCCGGCCCCGGCCTGGGCGGGCACTGCATCCCGATCGATCCGCTGTACCTGTCGTGGAAGCTGAAAGCCCTGAACTACACCGCCCGCTTTATCGAGCTGGCCTCCGAGATCAACACCAATATGCCCCGCTACGTGGTCGGCAAGGTGCAGGATGCCCTGAATGAAGCCAGCAAGGCGATCAAGGGCAGCCGTCTGCTGGTGCTGGGCGTGGCCTACAAGCCTGACATCGACGACCTGCGTGAATCGCCGGCGCTGGATGTGATCGGTCTGCTGGAGCAGAAGGGCGCGCACGTGGTGTACCACGACCCGTTTATCCCCGAGTTCAATCATGACGGTCATTCGATGCGCTCGGTTACCGACCTGATGGCGGCGGTGCGCAGCGCCGATGCGGTGGTGATCGTCACCAACCACAAACAGTACGATTACCCTGCTATCCTGGAGGCCGCCAACCTGGTAGTGGACACGCGCAACGCCCTGGGCAAGGCCGGCAAGGTCAGCCCTAAGGTGACGCGCCTGTAAGTTTGTCGTCCGGGGGGACCCCAGGCCCAAGCGACCGCCTGAAGCGGGCGCCGGCTGCCTGGGGTCCCCCTGCCATTTAGCGTGGAAAAGAGGGAAAAGGATTGCTATGGCAAGCTATATCGTGACCGGCGCGGCCGGCTTCATTGGCGCCCGCGTGGCCGACCTGCTGTTGGAGGCCGGGCATACGGTGATCGGGATGGACAACCTGAACGACGCCTACGACGTGCGCGTGAAAGAATGGCGCCTGGGACGGTTGGTGAAGCAGCCGAAGTTTGTCTTCCAGAAACTGGATATCAGCGATCGCCACGCCGTGGCTAACACCCCCCTGGAGCTCGACGGACGGCCGCTGGCGGTGGAAGCGGTCTTTAACCTGGCCGCCCGGGCCGGGGTGCGCGCTTCGGTCGAGAACCCCTGGGTGTACGTCGATACCAACGTCACCGGCACGCTCAACCTGCTCGAACTGTGCCGGCAGCGCGGCATCCCCAAGTTTGTCCTGGCTTCCACTTCCAGCATCTACGGCGGCGACGCCCCGCTGCCCACGCCCGAAACCGCCAACAGCGACCTGCCGCTGCAGCCGTACGCAGCCAGCAAGAAGGGCGCCGAGGCGCTGGCCCATTCTTACCATTACCTGCACGGCATCGATGTGACCGTCTTCCGCTATTTCACCGTCTACGGTCCCGGCGGACGCCCGGACATGTCGATGTTCCGCTTTGTGCAGTGGATCTTTGAAGGCCGCCCGCTGCGCCTGCACGGCGACGGCCTGCAGACGCGCGGCTTCACCTTCGTCGATGATATCGCCCGCGGCACCATCCTGGGCCAGAAGCGCCTGGGCTATGAGGTGATCAACCTGGGCGGTCACGAGGTGATTTCGATAAATCGCCTGATCGCTATGTTGGAAGAGCTGATCGGCTGCAAAGCCCAGGTGCAGCGCGGCCCGGCGATCGCCGCCGATATGCTGGCCAACCAGGCCGACGTGAGCAAGGCCCGCCGCCTGCTGGACTGGGCGCCGCAAGTTTCGCTGGAAGCCGGTGTGCGCAGCCTGGTCGACTGGTACCGGGCCGAACGCGGGTGGGCGAGCGAGATCGACACCAACTAACGGCTTGCTGGCGAACCCTTTCTTCCGGCGGGTGGTCAAGAACTCGGGCTACCTGTTCAGCGCCACCGGCCTGACGGCCGCGGCTGGCATGCTGCAGGGAGTGCTGGTCACGCGCCTGCTGGGGGTGAGCGGCTACGGCATCCTGGGAGCGATTACGCTCTTCACCAGCCTGGTGAACAATTTTGTCTCGTTCCGCATGAGCGAGATCGTGGTCAAGTACGTCGGGCAGTACAGCGAGAACGGCGATCAACCGGGCGCGGCGGCGGTCTTCAAGCTGGCCGCGCTGGTTGAGATGCTGGCCTCGCTGCTGGCGTTTGCCCTGCTGTACCTGCTTGCTCCGCTGGGAGCGCGCTACCTGGCCAAAGACCCCAGCGCCGCCGGCTGGTTTGTCGCCTATGGGTTGGTCGTGCTGGCCAACCTGATCGCCGAAAGCTCCACCGGTCTGCTGCAGATCTTCAACCGCTTCCGCCGCGTGGCGGTGCTCAGCGTGGCCGGCAGCCTGGTCACGCTGGCGGTGACTGCAGTGGTGTACCTGGCCGGCGGCGGGCTGCTGGGGGTGCTGCTGGCCTACCTGGCCGGCAAAAGCTTCAGCGCCCTCGGCCTGACGCTCTCGGCGCTGGGCGAAGCCGCCTGGCGCTGGGGGCCGGGCTGGTGGCGCACCCCGCTGGCGCAGCTGGCGCCGCGGCGCAGCGAGCTGGCGCGTTTTGCGATCAGCACCAACATCTCGGCCTCGCTCAGCCTGGTGACTAAGGACAGTGAACTGCTGTGGGTCTCGCTGCTGCGTGGTCCGCTGGAGACCGGCTACTACCGCCTGGCGCTGTCGCTCTCGAACCTGGTACAGATGCCGGTCAATGTGCTGCCGCAGGCCACCTACCCTGAGCTGTCCCGCCAGGCTGCGGTGGGGAACTGGAAGGGCATGCGCAGCCTGCTGCGCCACGGTACGCTGCTGGCCGGCGGGTATACGCTGGCGGCGGCGCTGTTTCTGGGGCTGTTTGGCCGGCCGCTGATCGCCTGGGTATACACGCCGGATTTCCTGCCTGCCTACCCGGCGCTGATGATCCTGCTGGTGGGGCTGCTGGTGGCGAATACCTTCTATTGGCGGCGCACGGCGCTGCTGGCGTTGGGGCAGGCCGGCTACCCGGCGCGGGTGAACCTGGCGCTGGCGGCGCTCAAGCTGCTGGCGATCGTGGCGCTGGTGCCGCGTTTCGGCTATCTGGCCAGTGCGGCGCTGCTTTCGGCTTTCTATTGGGCCGGGACCTTTGCCACGGTCTGGAAGACCTATGCGGTGATGCGCGCCCGGGAGCGCACGGCATGAAGGTGGCTGTGATTGCCCCCACCGAACTGCCTGCCCGCCGCGCCAACACCGTCCAGGTGATGAAGATGGCCCAGGCGCTGGCTTTGAATGGCCACAGCGTACGCCTGGCCGCGCCGCGCGCCATCCAGGCTCAGACCGCCGCGCTGCGCTCCGCCGCCGTGGATTGGGACACATTGGCCCGCCACTACGGGCTGCAGCAGCGCTTCCCGGTCAGCTGGCTGCCGGCCTCGCCGCGTCTGCGGCGCTATGATTACAGCCTGCGGGCGCTCAGCTGGGCCGCCGGTTGGGGGGCCGAATGGATCTACACCCGCCTGCCGCAGGCGGCGGCGCTGTCCAGCATGCAGGGCCGCCCGACGATCTTCGAGGTCCACGATCTGCCGCAGGCGGGCTGGGGGGCGCGCCTGCTGGAGCTGTTCCTGAAGGGCCGCGGCGCCAGGCGCCTGGTGGTGATCACCCACGCCCTGGCGGCTGACCTGGCGGCGGCATATGGCGCTCCGGTCGATGAGCCGTTCACCCTGGTCGCCCCCGATGGGGTGGATCTGCAGCGCTATGCCGGCCTGCCTGAGCCGCCGGATGCCCGCCGGGCGTTGGCCCTGCCGGGGCTGCCCCCCGACCGGTTCACCGCCGGCTACACCGGGCACCTGTACCCCGGGCGCGGCGCTGATCTGCTGCTGGAATTGGCTGCCCGCCTGCCAGAGATGAGCTTTCTGGTGGTGGGCGGCGAACCGGTCGATGTGCAGCGCCTCTCTGCCGCCGCCGCCAAGCGCCGGCTGGACAACCTGCTGCTGACCGGCTTTGTGCCCAACGCCGACTTGCCGCGCTACCAGTCGGCCTGTGACGCGCTGCTGATGCCCTACGCCGCCCAGGTGGCGGCCTCATCCGGCGGCGATATTGCCCGCTACCTCAGCCCGATGAAGCTGTTCGAGTACCTGGCTTGCGGGCGGGTGGTGCTCTCCAGCGACCTGCCGGTGCTGCAGGAGGTGCTCAACCCGGGCAACGCGCTGCTGCTGCCCGGCGGGGATGCGCCCGCCTGGACCGCCGCGCTGCGCCGCACCGCCGGCGACGCCGAGCTGCGCCAGCGCCTGGCGCAGCAGGCCCGCCAGGACGCTGCCCGCTACACCTGGGAAGCCCGTGCTGCACGCATCCTGCCGCTGAAACAATAGCAATATACCCGCCGCGGATGCGGTATACTTCAGCATAGTCCTGCCCGTTCAAACTGGCATGCTGATACTGGTCTCCCGGCATGGGCCCGCCCCAAACCGGCCTGCGAGGCCGTAAATTACGGTGGTGACACGGTTGGAAAGTACAAGGAAAAATATTAAGGCGCATTGGAAGTTGACCCTGGCGGCGCTGGTGTTGATGCTGGCGACTTCGATTGCGCTGACCCTGGTTTCGAACCGGCTGCATTCGTTAGACGGCTGGTGGTCGATCGTGGCGGTGGGGGCGCTGTCGTTGGGAATCCTGGCTCTGGGCTGGCGGCTGCTGGCTGAGGAGCGCCCGCCGCTCTGGTTGGGGAAGCTGCTGCTATTAGCGGCTGCGCTGCACCTGTTCGCCGGGATGCTGTGGATGGGGCTGCTGCCGCGCTACGGTCACGGCAACCAGGCCGAGCGCCAGGGCTATGTGATGGGCGACGCCTACGCCCGCGACAACGTCGCCTGGCGGCTGGCGCGCTCCAACGAGCCGCTGATCTCGGCCTTCACCGATAACCGGCGCGTTGATCAATATGGTGGGCTGCTTTTTCTCAGCGCGGCAGTCTACCGCTACCTGGGAGCCGATTTCCACCAGCCGATGCTGGTGCTGATGC
>JBJSYW010000262.1:0-17726 GCA_046089985.1 Chloroflexota bacterium | reverse complement strand
CCGAGGAGGCGCTGCGGCGGGCCAACCTGGAGCTGGAGCGGGCGGTGCGGATGAAGGACGAGTTCCTGTCGAGCATGAGCCATGAGCTGCACACACCGCTGACCGGAATCCTGGGGCTGGCTGAAGCGCTGCGCTATACCCTACCGGGGAGCCTGAACGAAACCCAGGCCAACGCGGTGATGAACATTGAAAACAGCGGGCGCGGCCTGCTGGACCTGATCAACAACCTGCTGGACATCTCGCGCATCGAAGCGGGCAAACTGAATGTGCAGATGGACCCGCTGGCGCTGGACGAGATCTGCCAGTCGAGCCTGAATGCGGTGCGCAGCATGGCGATGAAAAAGAAGCAGACCGTGCAGTACAGCATCGAGCCGGTGAACCTGCAGGTGATGGGCGAAGCGCGGCGGCTGAAACAGGCGCTGGTGAATCTGTTGAGCAACGCGGTGAAATACAGCCCGGAAAACAGCCAGCTGGGCCTGCAGGTGTCGCTGGATGCAGACAGCCAGATCGCCAACCTGACGGTATGGGACCACGGCACGGGCATCGCTCCGCAGGACATGGGGCGGCTGTTCCAGCCGTTTGTGCAGTTGGACGGCAGCCTGACCCGCCGGACAGGCGGCACCGGGTTGGGGCTGGCGCTGGTGCAAAAGCTGGTGGACCTGCACGGCGGCAGCGTGCACGTGGAGAGCACCGCCGGGGAAGGCAGCCGCTTCACCGTGTCGCTCCCGGCGCTGCGGCAGGCGGCGGCTTCGCTGAGCGCGCCGGGGACCGCCGGGCAGGCGACCGGCGCGCCGTCTGCGTCGGCGCAGGCGGCCTGCCGCTGCCTGGTTAGCGAAGAAAACCCGACCGAGGCGGAGCGGTTGGTACATTTCCTGACTGTGCTGGGGATTGAGGCCGGGTTGCAGCCGGCAGGCGCAGACCTGGTGGAGCAGGCCGCCCGCACCCAACCGGACCTGGTGTTCGTGGGCATTCACCTGCCGGACGACGGGCAGGCGCAGCAAACCCTGGCGGCGTTAAAAGCCAACCTGGCGACGCACGCGATCCCGGTGGTGGTCACATCGCTGGAGGACGGGCAAGCGAACGTATCGCTGTTGGGCGCGGCGGGCGGGCTGCAGGCGCACTTCAGCCTGCCAGACCTGCGGCATGTGCTGGAACGGGTCTTCTCTGAGAAGGCTGAGAGCAAGCCGGCAGCAGAAGAACCGGCAGCCGGGGCCGGATTGGCTGCCGGACAACGGGCCACGGTGATGTACGTGGACGATAATGAGATTAACCGGGTTGTGATGGGCGAGTTCCTGCGCAGCCAGGGGTTTGTGGTGATCACCCTGGAGAGCGGGTATGACTTTTTGCTGCGCGCCCCACAGATCCAACCGGATATCGTGCTGATGGACATCCAGATGCCGGGGATGGATGGGCTGGAGACGATGCGGCGGCTGCGCGGGCACACCGACAGCCGGCTGGCTTCGGCCCCGGTGATTGCCATCACCGCGCTGGAGACCCCTGGCGACCGGGAGCGCTGCCTGGCGGCTGGAGCGAACGAATACCTGAGCAAACCGATCCGCATGCAGGAGTTGAGCGCGCTGATCCGCGCCATGACGGAGTAACGCCGTTCCAACCGGCGGGAAGCGGGCAAAGATATCACGAAAACAAAAACGCACCGGTCAGGGTGCGTTTTTGTTTACTCATATGGCTCCTCGAGAAGGACTCGAACCTCCAACCTAGCGGTTAACAGCCGCCCGCTCTGCCATTGAGCTATCGAGGAATGGCGCCTGGCGTCCAAGCGAAGGGCATTATATAACCAAGCCGGCCGTATGTCAAGCGGAAAATGCTAATAAAATCCCGTAATTTCACCGCCCAGGCGGTAAGAGGCCTAACTAACTTGTTTGGCGTTCACGCTTCATTAACGTTTGACGCAGGTGTGCAGGACAAGTATAATCGTTGTATCCTTCTACGCATCCCGACCCGCGCGACCGAGACGAACCAGCCGGCAGCCAGGCGCCCGCGCTTCCCGCAGGTCGGCCGAACGGGGCGGCAAACCGGATCCGGAATACCGAGGCCAGTATGGCATTAAAGGGCAATCTACGCGATTTCACAATTACGCAGCTGTTGAACTTGATCAACCTGGCACGTAAGACAGGCACATTAGTTGTAGAAGGCCCGAGCGAGAAAATTACGGTCAGCTTCCGGGAGGGCAAACTGGCCTATGCACAGATCGGTCAGGAGGACAACAGCCTGGTGACGGTGCTGTTCCGCTCCAATAAGCTGACCGCCGCGCAGCACAAGGCGCTGAAAGAGCGCTCTGGCAAAATGAGCGACAAGGAATTGGGCCTGCTGCTGGTCAACGCCAACTACATCAACCAGCAAGATATCCTCTCCAGCCTGCAAAACCACTTCATCGGGATTGTCAACCGCCTGTTCACCTGGGTAGAGGGGCTGTTCCGTTTTGAAAACGACCTGATGCCGCCGGATGACCGCATCACAGTGCGGATCGCGCTGGAGAACATCATCATTGAGGGCTCGCGGCGGATGCGCGAGTGGGAACAGCTGCAAGACGAGATCCCCAACCTGGACATGGCGCTCAAGTTCGCCGAGCGCCCGGGCACCAACATCCGCAGCATGAACCTGAGCGTGGAAGAGTGGCGGGTAGTGTCGTACATCAGCCCGCGCAACACCATGCGCCAGATCGCCCGCACCACCAAAATGTCGGACCTGGAGATCCGCCGCATCGCCTATGCGCTGCTGCAGGCCGGGATGGTGGAGCTGACCCGTCCGGAGGGCGTCAAGCCCACGCCACCGCCCCAGCCGGCCGCCTCGCGCCTGGCTCCGCCGCCGCCAAGCGCCGACGAGCAAAAGGGGCTGATCAACAAGCTAATTAACCGCATCCGGTCGATGTGAGCCGGCGCTGCACCCATTCCGCACACCAGACCAGTCAAAGGGCAGACGTATGCAAACGGTAAAAATGGTTGTCACAGGACCCTTCAACGCCGGCAAGACCGAGTTCATCCGTTCGGTGAGCGAAATCGATGTGGTTTCAACCGAGCGCAAGATCTCGTCTGAAGCGGAGCGGGTGAAAGAAACGACCACTGTGGCAATGGATTTTGGCCGCATCACGGTCGATGATGACCTGGTATTGTACCTGTTCGGCACACCGGGCCAGAAGCGCTTCGATTTCATGTGGGAAATCCTCTCTGAAGGCATGCTGGGGTTTGTGGTGATGGTCGACAGCACCCGCCCGGAGACCTTCCGGGAAGCGCGCAGCATTCTGGAGACCTTCCGGGCATATGCGCCGACGCCGTACGTGGTGGCGGCCAATAAACAGGACCGTGAGGACGCCTGGGAGATGGCGGATATGCGGATTGCCCTGCGGCTGGACCCGAAGATCAAGCTGCTGCCCTGCGTAGCCACCGATCGTGAAACGGTCAAGAACGTGCTGCTGGAACTGCTGTACAGCATCCTGGCCGAGATGGACAACAAGTAGCGCCAGGCTACCACAGAAAGGCACGCGTGTCATCCTTCACTACCGACCAGGGCATCGTCCATTACGAGGTATACGGTCGCGGCCGCCCGGTGATCCTGCTGCACGGCTGGCTCGGCTCATGGGGGCTGTGGCAAGAGACGATGGCCTACCTGGGGCGCTATTACCGCACCTACGCTTTGGATTTCTGGGGCTTCGGCGAATCGGGCAAGAAGCGCGAATCGTACGACGTGCAGGATTTTGTCACGCTGGTAGACCAGTTCATGGAGCAGCTGGGCATCGAGCGCGCCCCGCTGGTGGGCCACAGCATGGGCGGCACGGTCAGCCTGTCGGTGGCGATCCGCTACCCGCAGCGGGTGCGCAAGGTGACCGTGATCGGCTCGCCGATCGTCGGCTCATCGCTGTCGCTGCTGCTGCGCCTGTTCGGGCGCAAGACGGTGGCCTACATCGTATATCATAACCTGTGGGGGCTGCGCTACAGCTTCCGGGTGATGTCGCCCTTCTACACCCGCGACCCGCACTGGCCCGAGTATATGGACCGCGACCTGTCGTCGACGACCCTGGAATCGTTCCTGATGAGCATCGCCTCGCTGCGTGAGACCGACCTGCGGCCGCGGCTGCCAGAGATTAAGTGCCCGGTGATGGGGATGTACGGCGATAAGGACATCGTCGTTCACCCCGAGCAGTGGCGCCCGCTGCAGCAGGGTCTGCCAAACGCACGCATCGAGCGCTTCCCCTCCTCAGGACACTTTATCATGTTGGACGAGCCGCCAAAGTTTATGCGCGTGCTGCACGATTTCCTGGACGCACCGGTGGAGAAAGCCCCCGCCGCAGCCGGCGAGGTGGCCTCATTTGGCAGCCCAGCCACCGGAACACTGGCGCCGCTCTCTTCCAGAACCTGATGGGGCTGCAATGACCAACAAATTCCTGAAGATCATCCTGATTGACGACCGCTACGTCAGCCCGTTCAACGAGCCGGCGCGCGATCTGCGCGTGCTGAACAAGCCGCTGTGGCTCACCCAGCGCGACGTGCTTTCACCATACACCAGCCGGGAGCTGGAAGTGCATCCGTGGGACACCTTGCCCGAGACGCGCGAGCCGTGCCTGGTGCATCGCGACAACCTGTATTTCGACTCTGCGTTTATTGAAGCGTTCCTGGAGCAGGCCACCCGCCGGCGCAGTCCCAGCCGGGCCGCGTTCTCGCCCGACGAACCGGCCTTCCGCGAGCACGCCCTGCCGCTCTCGACCTCGTACACCGCCTATGGCGACCTGTACCTGGCCGATTTGTGGTACTTCCCGAACGGGATCCGCCGCGAAAACGCCGACTGGAACAACATGGACGGGATCGAGCCGCTGTGCGTGGACCTGCAGACGATCGAGGCGGGGTATTACCACGTGCCGACCTACATGGCCTTCGAGCAGGGCGACCTGATCTTCCAGGTGCCCAAGCGGGCGCTGATCGCGATCGATTCGTGGGTGCACATTTTTATCACCGACGTGGTGTTCGGGCTGTTTGCGCGCGGGGCGCGCTTCGAAGACCGGCTGGATAACGACTGGACCTTCAAGCTGGACGTGCTGCTGCACGCCATGTACGAAGGCTGCCAGGTGCTGGAATGCTCGAAGCTGGTCAAGATCGGGCGCGACTGCGTGATCGACCCGCACGCGGTGATCCACGGGCCAACCACGATTGGCAACAACGTCACCATCAACGCCGGGGCGGTGATCGAGAACTGTATTATCGGCGACAACGTGAACGTCTCGCAAGACTGCCAGCTGATGCTCTCGGTGGTGGGCGACGGGGCATTCCTGCCTTTCCGCACCTCGCTGTTTATGACCACGCTGATGGACAACAGCATGGTGGCGCAGAACACCTGCCTGCAGATGTGCGTGGTGGGACGCAACACGTTTATCGGCGCAGGATCGACCTTCACCGACTTCAACCTGCTGCCTGCCCCGCTGCGGGCGATGGATGGGCACGGCAAGCTCTCGCTCGCCAACCGTCCGGTGTTGGGCGGGTGCGTGGGCCACAACTGCCGGTTGGGCTCGGGGATGATCATCTTCCCGGCGCGCACGATCGAATCGGACGTGGTGCTGTTCGCCTCCAGCCAGCGGCGGGTGATCGAACGCGACGTGCGCTACGAAGAAAGCGACCACCACAAGCTGGCATTTTCCAACCTGCACCCGCGCCTGTACCCGCGCAAAGGGGAAAAGAGCGAGGAGAGCTGGTAACCGCTGCACCCCGGATGCGCCGGATCGCCCGCAGCCCGGGCATATGTGGCGCGCTTTATTTAGGCCTATTTTATTGCGGTAAAGCCACCGATACAATAAAATCTGCCTTGGTTGAGAATCTGATGTGGTATGATGACGGAGTGCTGCTTCGTTTGCGCCATGAATCCAGGCAGTGGGTGCGGGATTCTTTTGGCGCGTCTTTGATTATGGTTCCTGGCGGGGTGTGGGAGCCCCGCTGTAATGTTCACTGCAGCTCCTGGGGAGGCAGACATGGGTAAAGCCCGGCTATTGATTGTAGAAGACGACACCGATATCTCGAATATGCTGCGCATCTATTTCACCGGACAGGGGTACGAGGTGGATACTGCGCTGCGCGGCGGGGATGCGCTGGAGAAAACGCGCCAGAACCTTCCCCACCTGATCGTCCTGGACATCATGCTCCCGGACATTGACGGTTTTGAAGTATGCCGCATCCTGCGCACCAACATGCGCACCAGCCACGTGCCGATCATCTTTCTGACACAGAAAGACGAGCGCAGCGACAAGCTGCAGGGGCTGGAGCTGGGAGCGGACGATTACATCACCAAGCCGTTCGACATCGAGGAATTGAAGCTGCGGGTGCAGCGTGCGATCCAGCGCGCCGAGCAGCAGAGCCTGACCGACCCGCGCTCGGGGCTGCCGTCCGGGCGGCTGATCGAAGAGCAGCTGCGGCGGATCATCCGCATGGACAACTGGACCTTTATGGACCTGCGCATCCGCCACTTCGACGCCTTCAAGGATGTATATGGCTTTGTCGCCGGCGACGATGTGCTGCGCTTCACGGCGATGCTGGTGGGCGAGGTGGTGGACCAGTTGGGCACCAGCAACGACTTCATCGGGCATGCCGGCGGGGATAATTTCATCATCATCTCCAGCGAGCAGGCCGCGACGGGGATCATCAAACGCATGCGCGAGCGCTTCGACCAGGAAGTGCTGTCGCACTACAGCTTTATGGATCGCGACCAGGGCTATATTTTGGCCAAGGGCAGCGACGGTCAGGAAGCCAAGGTGCCGCTGATGAGCCTGTCGGTGGGCGATGTATCGCCGTCGCGCTATGATTTTGCGGACATCCGCGAGATCACGGAACTGGCCGCGGAAGCGCGGCGCACGAACGGTTAGCCTGCAGGGAGGGCCTGCGTGAATTCGGCGTCTGTAGGGATCGTGCTGCTGGTATTAGGGTCTGGCGTGCTGCTGATGACCCTGATACTGCTGCGCCTGGCGCCCCACCTGAACGCCGGGGGCGCAGCGCCGCCCACATCTCCCACCTCCCACCCAATTGCCCCCCATAACGAGGCGGTGCTGCTGATCCAGAGCGGTGGGCGCATCGCTTATATGAACCCGGCTGCGCGCGAGCTGTTTAACGTGTGGGACGACGAGCCGAACCTGGAATCGCTCGCCCGGCGGGCGCGGCCCAGTGAAGCCTTTTTGATGCTGTGCGCGGGCGAAGGCCAGGCGCGCTTCAGCCTGAACGGGCGCTTTGTCGAGGGCACCTCGTATGCCACACCCGGCTTGATCGGTCGCGGCCCGGGCTATTCGGCCGGAGTGCTGGTCTCGCTGCGGCGTCCGGCGCTGGTGCTGGACGGCGACTCGGCGCTGGGCGGGCGCAGCGCCCGCTCAAACGACGGCAATGACGCCGGCAGCCAGGGCAGCCGGTCGACCGGCGCACCGGTCAGCGAAGGCGCGGCGCAGGCGCTGAACATTTTCACCGAACTGTCGCAGGCGATGAGCCGCAGCCTGGATCTCGAAGAGACCCTGATCACGATCCTGGAGAGCTGCGAGCGGCTGCTGCCGTCCGATTTCCTGGAGATCACCCTGTGGGATGTCAGCGGTCAGCAGTTGATCCCGTACCGCCTGGTCGGGCTGACCGGGGTGGACCGGCGGCTGGAAAAAGCCGCCGAGCGCTACCCGGCCGACTCCGGCTACTCGGGCTACCTGGCGGGGCAGCGGCGGGCGCTGTTCGTGCCCGACATCAACACCTACCGGCAGGTGCGCCCCAACCTGGACCGGCAGCGCTTCCCGTACCGCTCCTACCTGGGCGCGCCGCTGCTGCTGGCAGATGAGTTGATCGGCACGCTGGAATTGGCCTCGCTGGCGAAGGAAAACTACACCGAGAACGACCTGCAGGTGCTGCAGTTGCTGGGCGGGCAGGCGGCGGTGGCCTTGAAAAATGCCCTGCTGTATAAGCAGGAGTTGGAGCGCTCAACCGAGCTGGCCGGGCTGGCCAACCTGGCGCAGACCGTATCGGCGATCCGTGACCCGCAAGATTTGTACAACCGGTTGGTGGAAAGCCTGGCTCCACTGCTGAACGTGGAGATTCTGGGCTTCCTGGTGTATGACGAGACGCGCCACATGCTGGAAGGGCAGATGCCCTTCAAGGGCATCCACCCGGACCTGATCCACTACTGCCAGACGGTGATCCAGCCGGACAGCCCGGGCGAAACGGTGTGGCAGAGCGGCGACCCGGTGATCGCCGATAACGCCGCCCAAGACGAGCGCATCCAGGCGCTGGACCTGCAGGGGATTGCCGTGGCAGCCGGGATGCGTGGAGCGGTGCTGCTGCCGCTGGCCTCCGGCGGGCGTGTGCTGGGCTACCTGCTGGCGGCCAACAAGCGCGACAGTGCGGCGTTTGACCAGAACGACCTGCGCTTCCTGGCGATTGTGGCCGGGCAGGCTGCGCCGATTATCGAGAACGCCAACCTGGTGCAGCAGTCGCGCCGGCGTGCGCAGCGGGCTGAAACCCTGCGGCGCATCACCAGCCTGACCGGATCAACCGCCACGGTGGAAGAGATTTTGAAGTTCTCGCTGCTGGACCTGGCGCGCCTGCTGCAGGCCGACATGGCGGCGATCTTCCTGCTGGACGAGGCGCGCGGCGAACTGCACGTGCACCGTGCCTCGACGTTTGGGATTGCGCCCGAGATGATCGCCCGGCTGGGCCGCCTGCCGATCGACGATCCGATGTTCCCGCTGACGGTGACGGGCAGCAAGCAGCAGTTCTTCACCAGCGACCTGGCGGAGGCGGGACTGATCCCGTCGCTGTATTACCCGCTGGTGGATGATATGAAGGTTCATTCGCTGATCGACGTACCGCTGGTGGTGCGCGAGCGCGGCATCGGTGAGCTGCTGGTGGGTCACCGGCGGGCAAATTTCTTCACCAACGGCGACCTGCAGACGGCAGCCACAGCAGCCGGGCAGTTGGCGGTGGCGATTGAACGCTCGAACCTGTATTCGCAGACCGACCAGGGGCTGCGGCAGCGGGTGGAGCAGCTGACCGCCCTGACCCGGGTCAGCCGCGAATTGAACACCACGTTGAAGCTGGACGACCTGCTGCAGCGCGTCTTTGACGAAGCGCTGCACGTCACACACGCCGCGTGCGGGACGATCATCCTGTTCGACCTGGAACTGGCCGCGGCCCTGCCGCAGCCCGGCGGGCGAACGGTTCCGCCGATCCTGTTCCAGTTCGGCGACCCGCCGGTCAACGGGCTGCACCCAATGGAAGCCAGCGTGCTGGAGGACGGTGAGCCGCTGATCGTGGCCGATTTCTCGCCCAACGGAGCGCAAGCCGGGACGCCTGCCGGCGGCCCGAATACGGGCGACCTGAACCCCAGCGGCCCAAGCACCGGGTGGCAGCCGGCGCACCCGGGGGTGCGCTCAGCGATGGTGGTGCCGATCGCCTACCAGGGGCAGGTGGCGGGGTTGATCCACCTGCACGCCCGGGCGGCGGGTCATTTTGGAGAGTCTGAGCGCGAGATCACCGAAGCGCTGGCGGTGCAAGCGGCCATCGCGCTGGGGAACGCCAACCGGTTCATCGACCAGCGGCGGCGCACCGAGGATCTGAACCGGCGCGTCGAGTCGCTTTCGAAGATCTTTGAGGTCTCGCAGGTGCTGGGCGCCCAGCCTGCGCTGGACGAAGCGCTGGAGGCGATCGCCTTTGCGATCCAGAGCGCCACGCCGTTCGAGGTGGTGCTGATCAGCGTCTACCAGGCGGACGGCAGCTGCCTGCAGCGGGTGGTGGGGGCGGGCATCCCACTGAGCGAGATGGCCGAACTGCGCGCCCATCCAGCGCCGTGGGAGAGCATCCGCCACCTGATGCAGGCAGACTACCGGCTTGGGCGCTCGTATTTCATCCCGGCCGATTCGGGCCTGGAGTACCCGGCGGACATCCATTATTATGACGCTGCCCCGGCCCCCACCAACGGGCACGGCGCGGGCGAGCGAGCCTGGCAGGCCGACGACATGCTGATGGCGCCGCTGCTGAACGCTGCCGGCGAGCCGCTGGGACTGATCAGCGTGGATGCGCCGCGCGACAACCGCCGCCCCGACCCGGCGACGATTGAAACGCTGGAGATCTTCTGCGGGCAGGCGGCGCTGGTGATTGAAAACCAGACCCACCTGGCGGCGCTGAAGGGCAGCCTGGCGGGTCTGGAGGGCGAACTGGAAGCCGCCCGGCAGGCCGCCGCAGATGCCCAGCAGCACCTGCCGGTACTGCTGCACAAAGACCTGGAGCGTACCCTGGCGATGCAGCAGCTGGGCCAGCGGGCGCGGCGGGTGAGCGCCGGGCTGGACATCACCGAGATCATCGGGCGGCAGAAGACCCGCACCGATGTGCTGCGCCGCTTAAGCGAAGAGACCCTGGCCCGCATGGAGCTGGATGTGGTGCTGCTGGCCGAGCCGATCCAGGGCGGGCTGAGCCTGACCAGTGCGCTGGGCAGCCTGCCGGCGGAGGCCAACCCCAAGGCGCTGCTGGGGCAGCGCAACCCGCTGCGCCAGGCGCTGCAGAGCGGCGAGCCGCTGCTGGTTTCGGACCTGGGCGAAAGCCAGGAATGGCAAAACGCGCCGCTGCTGCGGGCGCTGGAAGCCCGCAGCTTCTTCTGCCTGCCGGTCTATGACCGGCTGCCAGGATCGGCGGACGGCAGCGCCCCGGTGCAGCCAGGGGCGGCGCTGCTGGGGATCAGCCAAGGCTATACCGCGCCGTTCACAGCAGAAGACCGGCAGTTGTTCGAGTTGATGACGCGCCAGGTGGCGATCGCATTGCAGAACCTGCACCTGCTGGACGAGACGTATAAGCGCCTGAACGAAGTCAACCTGCTGATGAACTTCAGCCGCCAGCTGGGCAGCCTGGACCCGGCGGCGATTATGAAGACCCTGCTCGACAGCGCCCTGAGCGCGGTGCCGGCGGCCCAGATGGGCATGGTGGCGCTGTGGGACGCGCGCCAGGGGCGGTTGACCCCGCAGGCCGCAGCCGGCTACCCGCGGGTGGACGAGCTGACCCGCATGGTCTACCAATCCGGCGAAGGGCTGCCCGGGCAGGCGCTGGCAAACCGCCAGGCGCTCAACGTGGCAGAAGTGGAGTTCACCCGCCACTACAACCTGAGCGCGCAGAACCTGCTGCACTACCGCAACGCCACCGGCGGGCGGATGCCAGTGTCAAGCCTGGCGGTGCCGATCATGGCGGGGATGGACAGCGGGCGCGGTTCGGTGCAAGATTCGCAGGTGACCCAGGCGCGCATCGTGCCGCACGGGGTGCTGGTGCTGGACAGCGCTCAAACCCCCGCAGCCTTCAGCGACAATGACCTGGCTGTGCTGACTTCGCTGGCGCAGCAGACCGCCCTGACGCTTGAAAACGCCCGGCTGTACCAGGGCGCTCGCCGGCGCTCCAACCAGCTGCAGGCGCTGACCCGCGTGGCAACCACCATCACCTCCAGCCTGCGCAGCGAGCAGCTGACCGCCAGCCTGCTGGATCAGCTGCAGAGCATCTTGCCGTATGACACCGGCACGCTGTGGCTGCGTGAAGGCTCCAACCAGCTGTACATCAGCCAGATCAAGCCGGGGCGGATGGTGATCCGGGCAGCGCGCGGCTTTGCAGACAGCGAGCTGCGGCTGGGGCTGGCGGTGGACATCCAGGACAGCGCCCTGCTAAACGAGATGTCGCAGACCGGGCGGCCGATCTGGGTGGGCGATGTGCGCAAGGACCTGCGCTTCCAGGCGATGACCCTGGCGGATTATGACCAGACGGAGGGCAGCGGGTCGGGATTCGAGCGCCTGTCGTGGCTGGGCCTGCCGCTGATCGCCTCGGGGGTGGTGATTGGTGTGATTGCGCTGGAAAAGACCGAGGCCGGCTACTATTCGGCCGAGGATATCCAGGTGGCGGCCAACTTCGCCGGGCAGGCGGCGGTGGGGCTGGTGAACGCCGAGCTGTACGAGGAGAGCATCCAGCGCGCCGCCGAGTTGGACCAGCGCTCGCAGACGCTGACCATCCTGAACCGGCTGTCGCACGAGTTGAGCGGCTCAATGGATATCGCCCGCATCCTGGACTTCGCGGTGCAGGAGTTTATGCTGCTGATGAACTGCAGCGCAGCATCGGCGGTGACCTTTGAACAGCTGGAGCCGGGACCGCCGCGGCCGGGGAACTACCGGGCCACGCTGCAGGCCGAGTACCCGTACGCCGACACCTTTTCTCCCTACCTGCCAGGGTCAACGCTGCCCAACGCGCCGATCTTTGATCGGCTGCGCGAGTCGCAGGGGATCTTCAACACCGGCAATGCAGCCAATGAAGCAGACCTGTCGCCGCTGCGCGAATTCCTGGCCGCGCACGACAGCGGAGCGCTGCTGATCGTACCGATGATCAGCGCGGGCGCGCCAGGCTCGGAGGCGACCGAGCTGCAGTTCCTGGGGCTGCTGATGGCGCACGGCGCCATCGGGCAGCGTTTTGAGGCCACCGAGGTGGAGCTGGCGCGCACGATCAGCAACCAGGTGGCGATTGCGCTGCAGAACGCCCACCTGCTGGCCGAAACGCTGAGCCTGACCGACGACCTGGAGCAGCGCGTACAAGAGCGCACCGCAGAACTGGGTCGGGAACGCCAGCGGGCTGAGACGCTGCTGCGGATCATCTCTGAGCTGTCGGCCTCACTGGACCTGGACCAGGTGCTGAACCGCACGCTGACCGTGCTGAGTGAATTCGTTGATGCGGCGCAGATTACGATCCTGATCGCCCGCCCCGGCGAACGCAAGCTGCACCGGCTGGCTTCGATCGGCTACACCGAGGTGCCGGCGACGGATGGCAGCAGCACCCCGTTGAACGTGGACGAAGGGCTGGCGGGCTGGATCATCCGCCAGCGCCAATCGGCGATGATCCCCGATGTGCTGGAGGATGAGCGCTGGGTGCGGCTGCCGTTCGACTCGAACCGGGTGCAAGAGCCGGCTTTCCTGCACCGTTCGGCGATGGGGGTGCCGCTGATGAGCGGGGCCGAAGCGCTGGGCTGTCTGCTCCTGTTCCACCCGGAGGTGAACCACTTCTCGATCGACCAGCTGGAGATGGTACAGGCGGCGGCCAACCAGGTGGCGGTGGCGGTCAACAACGCCGAGCTGTACCGGCTGATCCGTGACCAGGCGGAAGACCTGGGCACGATGCTGCGCAACCAGCAGATCGAAACCAGCCGTTCGAAGGCGATCCTGGAAGCCGTGGCAGACGGGGTGCTGGTGACAGACGCTCAGCGCAGCATCACGCTGTTCAACCGGTCGGCCGAGGTGATCCTGAGCATGGAACGCAGCCAGGTGCTGGGCAAATCGCTGGAGCAGTTCTCCGGGCTGTTCGGGCGGGCCACCCATACCTGGATGGAAACGATCAACACCTGGTCGCAAGACACCGCCGCGTACCACTCGGGCGACACCTTCTCAGAGCAGATCACACTGGAAGATGGGCGGGTGATTGGGGTGCGGCTGGCCCCGGTAATCCTGCGCAGCGACTTCCTGGGCACGGTCTCGATCTTCCAGGATATCACGCACCAGGTGGAGCTGGACCGGTTGAAATCCGAGTTTGTGGCCACGGTGAGCCACGAACTGCGCACGCCGATGACCTCGATCAAGGGCTATGTCGAAATCCTGCTGATGGGTGCGGCGGGCGCGTTGAGCGACCAGCAGCAGCACTTCCTGCAGGTGGTGAAGACCAACACCGAGCGGCTTTCGGTGCTGGTGAACGATCTGCTGGACATCAGCCAGATCGAATCGGGCAAGGTGACCCTGGCGCGGCAGCCGCTGAACCTGGACGAGCTGGCCGACCAGGCCCTGGCAGACCTGGAGCGGCGCATCCAGGGCGAGAGCAAGCAGGTGCGGATCGTCAAGGAAGGGCCAGCCAACCTGCCGCGGGTGCTGGCCGATCCGGGGCGCATCCGGCGCATCCTGGACAACCTGCTGGACAACGCCTTCCAATACAACCTGCCGGATGGGCAGATCACGCTGCGGTTAAAAACAGCCGGCGAGCAGGTGCAGGTGGACATCCAGGACACCGGGGTGGGGATCCACCCGGCCGACCAGGAACACGTCTTTGAGCGGTTCTTCCGGGGCGAAAGCACGCTGACACTGGGTGTATCGGGCACCGGGCTGGGGCTGGCGATTGTGCGCAACCTGATCGATATGCACGGGGGGCGCATCTGGCTGACCAGCAGCGGCATCTCCGGGCAGGGCAGCACCTTCTCGTTCACGCTGCCGGTGTACAAACCCGAGACCCCGCCGCAGGGCGGGTAGAGGATAGGGTATGGCTAAAATATTAATTGCTGAAGACGAACGTGATATCCGTGACTTAATTACTTTTACGCTGCGGTTTGCCGGTCACGAAGTGATCCCCACCTCCAACGGGGAGGAAGCCTGGCAGACTGCCCAGCAGGTGCTGCCCGACCTGATCCTGATGGATGTGCGCATGCCGCGCATGACCGGCTACGAAGCTTGCGAGCAGCTCAAAAAAACCGAGAGCACGCAGAACATCCCGGTGGTGTTCCTCTCCGCCAAGGGGCAGGAGAGCGAAGTGCGCACCGGGCTGGATGTGGGGGCGGAGGAGTATATCCTCAAGCCCTTCTCACCAGATCAGCTGACCGAGCGCATCAAGGGCATCCTGGTGCGCATCCACAAATAAGCGGCGAGGCCGGCAAGCAGGCAGCTTTCGAGGCGAGCGTATGAGTGTTGTCATCTTACAAGACGAGCTGGTGCATTACGAGGTGCTGGGGCGCGGGCGGCCGCTGATCTTCCTGCACGGCTGGGTGGGTTCGTGGCGCTACTGGATCCCAAGCATGCAGGCCGCTTCAATCTCGTTCCGCACCTATGCGCTGGACCTGTGGGGCTTTGGCGATACGGCTAAAGCGCCAAACTACTACTCGCTGGATCAACAGATGGGCCTGCTGGACCGCTTCCTGCAAGAGATGGGCATCGGCAAGATCGCCATCGTGGGACACGGGTTGGGGGCGATCGTGGCGATGCTGTATGCACAGGCTAACCGCAAGTGGGTGGACCGGGTGATGGCGATCAGCCTGCCGAACGGCTCGCACACGATCAACCAGCGGCTGTATAACGCCACACCCGGCGAACTGGCCGATTGGCTGCTGAGCCGCTCGACCGACACCGAGGCGGCGCGGGTGGAAGCGCCGAAAGCCGACCAGAAAGCGATCCAGTATTCGCTGTCCAACCTGGGGCGGATCGACCTGCCAGGGATCTCGCATTCGGTAGAGACCCCCTGCCTGCTGGTTTACGGGCAGAACGACCCGGTGGTGGAAGGCTCGCCCAACGCAGAGAGCGCGGCAGGGCTGCCGGAGAACGTGCACCAGGTGATCTTTGAAAGCTCCGGGCACTTCCCGATGCTGGACGAGCAGAGCAAGTTCAACCGGCTGGTGGCGGATTTCCTGGCGCTGACCTCCGGAGCCAGCCCGCGCCAGCTGACATTGAAAGATGAGTGGCGGCGGCGGGTGCGCTGAGGATTTATGGTATACTGAGCACCAGCAGGTGCAGAGATACGCACGGGGAGCCTGGTGATCCAGGCTGAGAGGAAGGTGTCCAGCCTTCGACCCGAGAACCTGATCCGGATAATGCCGGCGGAGGAATGCAGACGCAGGTCACACGGGAACGAGCGCAGCAGGGGGAACCCGGCGCCACCCGAGCAGGCAAACACAGCGCAGCCCTCCTCCTCCGGAACTCGACGGAGGATTTTGTTTTGTCAGGCAAGCCACGCACGATCATCTTTGCCAACGGCTGGATGGGGCAGCCGCCGCAGCTCGAACCGGCGATCAGCAGCGAGGACTTGATCATCGCCGCAGACGGGGGGGCGCTGCACTGCCTGGAACTGGGCCTGCGCCCGGCGGTAGTGATCGGCGACCTGGATTCGGTGCCGGCCGAGGCGCTTGAACGTCTGCAGGCTCAGGGGGCTGAGATCCTGCGCTACCCGACCCGCAAGGACTACACCGACCTGGAGCTGGCGCTGCAGTATGCCCGCGAGCACGGGCTGCGCCAGGTGCTGCTGGCCGCGGCGCTGGGGCGGCGCTGGGACATGACGCTGGCTAACCTGCTGCTGCCGGCGGCCCTGCCAGAGATCGAGGTGCGGCTGGTGGATGGACCGCAGGAGATCTTCCTGGTGCGGCCGGGCGCAGAAGTGGAGATCGCCGGGCGGCTGGGCGACACCGTATCGCTGATCCCGCTGGCGGGCGACACACACGGGGTGACGACGCGCGGGCTGGAATACCCACTGCACGCCGAAACGCTGCTCTTCGGGGGAACGCGCGGCGTTAGCAACGTGCTGCTGGGCGAGCCGGCGGGCGTGCAGATCGAAACCGGTATGCTGATCTGCGTGGTGATCCACGCCCCGGGGGAACTGCCCTGAGTGGTCGCCCGGGGGTTGATTGAAAGGAGATTCCAGATGCTTCAAAAACTGCTGCTGATTGCGCTGGTCGCGGTCGTGCTGGTCGGCTGCGCGGCAAACACACCCTCCCCCAGTTCAACCGCGGCCGCGCCGGGCGAGACGCAGGCTGCGCCGGCCGGAGCGGCGCGCAGCCTGACGGTGATGACCCACGACTCGTTCGCGATCTCGGAAGAGGCGCTGAAACAGTTCGAACAGGCCAACCAGGTGAAGGTGCAGTTCGTTAAATCCGGCGACACCGGGACGGCGCTGAACAAAGCCATCCTATCCCGGGACAACCCGCTGGCCGATGTGTTCTATGGGGTGGATAACACCTTCCTGAGCCGGGCGCTGACCGAAGACATCTTCGAGCCGTACGCCTCGCCGCTGCTGGAGCAGATCCCGGCCGAGTTCAAGCTGGACCCGCAGGCGCGGGCGCTGCCGGTGGACTATGGCGATGTGTGCTTGAATTATGACAAAGCCTACTTTGCCGGCAAGGGCCTGCCGCCGCCCGGCTCGTTGGACGATCTGTTGAAGCCCGAATATAAGGGGCTGCTGGTCGTACAGAACCCGGCCGCCTCCTCGCCGGGGCTGGCCTTCCTGCTGGCCACCATCGGGGCGTACGGGGAGGACGGTTACCTGGCGTATTGGCAGGCGCTGAAGGACAACGATGTACTGGTGGTGAACGACTGGGAGAGCGCCTACTACACCGAGTTCAGCGGATCATCCGGCAAAGGGCCGCGCCCGCTGGTAGTCTCGTATAACTCCAGCCCGGTGTTTGAAGTGATCTACGCCGAGACCCCGCTGGCCGAGCCGCCGACCGCCGCGCTGGTGGCAGATAACAGCTGCTTCCGGCAGATCGAATTCGTGGGGCTGCTGCGCGGCGCCAGGAACGCCGAGCTGGGGCGCAAGTGGATCGACTTTATGCTCTCGCCGGCGTTCCAGCAGGATATGCCAATGCAGATGTTCGTCTTCCCGGTCAACCCGGCGGCCAGCCTGGACGAAACCTTCAATAAGTTCCTACAGGTGGCGCAGCAGCCGGTGCGGGTCGACCCACAGCAGATTGCGGCGCAGCGCGAGGCGTGGCTGAAAGCCTGGACGGAGCTGATGCGCCAGTGAGCCCGGCGGCGCGCCCCGCCGGCCGCGCCTGGAGCAGCCTGCTGCTGTGGCTGGCGCCGCTGGCATTCCTGGGGTTGTTCTACTTCTTCCCGCTGGGCGGCATCTTGCAGGTGAGCCTGGCGCGCAGCACCGGCGGCTGGCAGGCCCCGTTCATCGAGGCCTTCAGTTCGCCGGCGATCCGGCGCGTGGTGTGGTTCACCGCCTGGCAGGCGGGGC
>JBJSYW010000261.1:0-3845 GCA_046089985.1 Chloroflexota bacterium | reverse complement strand
GGATGCCGATCTCGCGCGTGCGCTCAAAGACGGCCATCACCGGGATGCTGATCACCGAGCGGGTGTATGCCCGCATGTCGATCGACAGCGCCATCACCCTGACGCTCCTGTCGTTCGTGGTTACGCTGCTGGCCGCGCTCTACCCGGCCCTGCTGGCGGCCCGCATGGAGCCGGTTACCGCGCTGCACGGCGGCGACTAAGGCCGCGCTGTTCTGAATGAAGGAGATTACCATGGAAGTCACCAAGACCGAAAACGTCACCCGCATCTACAAGATCGGTAATGTCGAAACCCAGGCGCTGCGCGGCGTAAACCTGTCGATCCAATCCGGTGAGTTCACTGCCCTGGTCGGCCCGTCCGGCTCGGGCAAAACCACCCTGCTGCAGCTGATCGGCTGCCTCGACCAGCCCTCCAGCGGGCGGGTGTTCGTCAACGGCCAGGAAGTTAGCAAGATGAGCCGCAACCAGCGCGCCGATATGCGCCGCCAGGCGATCGGCTTTATCTTCCAGTTCTTCGCCCTGATCCCCACCCTTACCGCCTATGAAAACGCCGAGATGCCGCTGCTGCTGGCCGGTGTGCCGGCTGCCGAGCGCAAGCCGCGCGTGATGCGCCTGCTGGAAGCGGTGGACCTGGCCGAGCGCGCCCATCACCGCCCCGACCAGCTCTCCGGCGGACAGCAGCAGCGCGTGGCCATCGCCCGGGCCCTGACCACCAACCCGGCCCTGATCCTGGCCGACGAGCCGACCGCCAACCTGGATACCACCAACGGCCAGCAGGTGATGGAGATCATGACCCGCCTGAACCGCGAGACCGGGGTGACCTTTGTCTTCGCCACGCACGATCCGCGCGTCATCGCTTATGCCCACCGGGTGGTGCGCCTGGAAGATGGGCTGGTGGTTGAGGACCACGCCGTCCAGCCGGCCCCAGCGGCCGGGTAACCCGCACATTCGCTCAACCGGGCGCAGCAAATCGGCCTCCCGCCAACTCCAGATTGGAGTATGATTGCAGGAGACCGATTTGCTGCATTAACCGCCCGGATCACAGCAGCCTCTGCCCGGAGGTCTGCGGCAGGGAGAGAAGCAATGAGCGACCTGATCGATCGACAGACGTGGGCAACGCTGGAATCAATGAGCGATGCGACCTTTTTACGCGAATTGATCGAGGTCTACCAGGCAGATTCCCCGCAGTTAATCGAGCAGATGCGCGCCGGCCTGGCGGGCGGCGTGGTCGAACAGGTGCGCCGCTCGGCCCATTCGCTCAAATCCAACAGCGCCAGCCTGGGCGCGCTGCGCCTATCCGAAGCGGCCCGGGCGCTCGAAACGCTTGCCCGGGGCGGTACACTGGACGGCGCAGACGACTGGTTGGCCGTGATCGAAGAAGAGTACGCCTGCCTGCAGCCCGAGTTAGACCGCCTGAAGCAGAACGCCGGCTGATCGCCCTCCCAGCCGTGTGCGGCAAGCCCGCCCGCTGAGCGCTGCGCGTACGCCCAGGATGGGGCGCCCGGCGTCAGATCGCCATCAGCGACCCGGCCGCCATCAGCAGCAGCGCCAGCAGCGTAAGCGCCAGCACCGCCGGCCCACCCCAGCGGCCAAGCGACCAGCCCGGGTCGGCCACCCGGCCAGATTGGCGCGCCCGGTGGTACATTGGCAGCGTGATCAGCGCCACCACCAGTGCGGTGGCCCCAGCTGCCAGGCGCAGGTATTCCAGAAACTGCCAGGCGCCCACCCACAGCAGCAGCAGCGAGGGCAGCGTGGCCAGCAGCCAGGCCGCCCGGTGTGAGATGCCGGTGCGCTCGCGCAGGATATCGGCCAGCGCCAGCGACACCGACCAGTAGCTGGTGATCAGCGCCGCCAGGATAAACAGCGACCCGGCCGTCCCGGCCCAGGCCCCTAGCCGCTCCGAGATCCCGATGATCGCCACCTCGGTCACCCGCTCCGAGACGCCCAGCGCAATCAGCGCCACGACCAGCGTCAGCGCTCCGTTGATCCCCAACCCCAGCAAAATTGCGCCCACCGCCCCGCGCCGGTCCGGCCCCAGGCCCTTGACCACCTGCGGCACGCTGTAGAAGGTCCACAGGGCGTACATCACCATACCATACAGCGCCAGCCACTGCCCCGGCGCGCCGCCCAGCAGCGGCAGCGGCTGCAGCGGCACGCCCACCGCCCCGACCCCGATCACCGCCACCAGCCCGAGCAGCGCCAGCGCGCCGAAGCGCTCGGCCACCCCCACCGCCCGCAGCCCGAAGAACACCACCCCCGCCGAGACCAGGTACACCAGCAGTTCCGCCAGCCGCAGGTCAAGCCCCAGCAGCGCCGCCAGGATCTCGCCCGCCCCCGAAACGTAGGCTGCCAGGTTCGCCAGGAAGGCGATGCTCAGAAAAGCGAACACCGCCCACAGCAGCCAGCGCCCGGCCCGCCCGCCCAGCACGTAGATGCGCATCAGTTCCACAATCTGCAGGTCCTGCCCGGTGCGGAACAGCACCTCGGCCAGCATCAGGTGCACCAGGGAGCTAGCCGCCCAGGCCACCGGCAGCACCAGCGCCAGCCCCACCAGCCCCACCTGCGTGGTCAGGTACGGCACCGCCATGACCCCGGCCCCCACCCCCGCCCCCACCATCAGTGAGACCGCCTCCAGGCGGCTCAGCGGCGCGGTCTGCGCCTGGCGCACCGTGTTTGTCTCCATACTCCCCGTCCCTCCAGGCAGATTGATGCTTCCGGTTACAGCGTGGCGATCTCGATATAGGGCATGCGCCCGTCCAGCCGCGCCAGCGCATCCGCCGACCAGGCCAGCGCGACCAGGTCGCTGTGATAGGGGATGTGCAGGTACTGCCGGGCGACCGGCAGCAGCGGGTCGCCGTCGACCAGGCCGACCATCAGGAAGGCTTTGCCCTGGCGCTGGGCGCGTCCGGCGCAGGCCGACAGCAGGGTGCGCATCACCGCCGGGTCATCCCCGGCGATGCAGATGCAGGCCGCGAACGACAGCGGGATGGCCTGCCCCGGCGCGGTCAGCGGGCGTGCGCCCAGCAAGCGCGCCAGCAGGTCATACGCCGGGCGCAGCCGCTGCAGCCCCGGCCCATAAGCGGCGACGATGTCCTGCTTGTAGGCGGCCTGGTCCCAGGCCGCCATCACCCCCACCACCGCCGCACCGCGCCGGGCGATCAGGATGTCTTCCAGCGCCAAACCGCGCAGCGCCGGCCCGTTGGTAAAATCGTCCAGCGTGTAGGCCGGAAAGAACTGGCGCTGCGGAGCGTAGGCCTGCAGAAAAGCCACCAGTTCCGGCAGCGCAGCAGGCGCGGCCGGGCGCACTTCCACCCCGGCCGCTCGCAGTGGGCGGCGCGGGCGCAGCAGGATGGCGCAGGTGGTCATCCCGCACACCCGGCGCACTTGCGCCCCACCCGGCGGGCGCCTGCCAGCCAGCAGGCGGGCGGCGCGCCGGTTGTCGCTGGCGATCACCCCGTAGTACAGCTGCTCGGGCGGGGCCGCCTGGCGCATCCAGCGCGCCCCGTGGTGCACCAGCCACAACCCACGCTGTGTATCCGCCACCCGGATCTGCCCGATATAGCCCAGGCGCTGCGCCTGCCCGTTGACATAGGCGCGGCGCTCGGCGCGACAGGCCATCGCGGCCAGCTTGCCGGTGTCCCGCCGGCGGGCCAGTAGCACATCGCACGGATCGCCCATGATCGTGGTCCCCAGAAAGTAGTCCGGCTCGCGCGCGAAGCGCATCGTCACCGCCCCCGGCATCGCCACCGAGGCGATCAGGGCGCGGATTTCCGGGTCATCGGCCGGGGCAGCCAGGCGCAGGTCGAACGCATCGTCCCGGCTCATCGGGTCCCCAATCGCATGCCCTG
>JBJSYW010000260.1:0-3459 GCA_046089985.1 Chloroflexota bacterium | reverse complement strand
CGATCCGCGACGACGACGCCGCCCGCGGCCGCTCGCCGTTGAAGATGTTTGAGAGCTGGGCCTGCGGCGCGCCGTTCGTCTCGGCCGATGTGGGCGACCGGCGCGCTCTGCTGGGTGCGCCGCCGGCCGGGCTGCTCACCGCTGCCGGCGGCGCACCGGAGCTGGCAGCCGGGCTGCTGCAGGTGCTGCAGCAGCCCGGGCTGGCCGAAACGCTGCGCCGGCGCGGGCTGGCGCGCTTGCCCGAGTTCACCTGGCACCGCCTGGCCCGGCGCCTGGAGGAGATCTACCGCCGCTATGCCTGACAGCGCCACCCTGACCATTAACCGCCAGACGGTGGTGCGGAATATCCTGGCCCTGTTCTCGGGTTCGATGGTGTCTCAGGGGGCCGCAGCCATCACGCTGTTCTTGATGGCGCGCGCCCTCGGGCCGGATCAATACGGCCAATATACCAGCGCGCTAACACTGACCGCCTTTATCGGCATCTTTTTTAACCTGGGCCTGGATCTTTGGCTGCTGCACGAAGGCGGCCGCAATCCGCAGGAAATCGACCAACTCAGCGGCAGCCTGCTGGTCATCCGCCTGGCAGCCGGGATTTTCTGGGTGAGTTTGTTCTCCATCATTGCACCGCTGCTGCAATCCGACACATTCAGCGTACAGCTGCTGCGCCTCGGCGCGCTGTTCACCTGGCTGAACAGCATCTTCGCAACCGGCTTGACCGCCTTTCGCGCGATTCTCAAAAACAAGATCAGCGCCGCCCAGGACGCGGCGTTTAACATCAGCATTCTGATCGCCACCCTGGCGCTGTTTTATTACCATTCTGCCTCGGCAGTTAACTTTCTTACTGCTCGCATCATGCTGCAAATAGCCTTCCTGACCTTGATGGCAGTCCAGATACAGCGTTGGGTTGGCTTTCGGCCGCAGGTGCGGTTGATCAAAGATGCCCTGGTCCAATTCCCAGCCTACCTGAGTTCCGACTTCCTGGCGTCGTTATTCATGCGGATGGATATCTTGCTGGTCGCATTCATCCTGACCCGCAAGGATGCTGGATTGTATTCCCCTGCGGTAGGGCTGATCAACACCCTATTCCTCATCCCCAACGCAGTCTACAGTGTGATCGTCCCGGTGTTGAGCAACCAGTTCCACAACGATCCTCAGCGGGCCTGGAAAACTGTAAAAAACAGCCTGCTGGTGCTGGCTGCGATTGGCGTGCTGCTGATGGCGGGTGTGCTTGCGCTGGCACAGGTGATCACGATTTTCCTGGGCCAAGCGTATGTTGAAATTAGACCGGTGATTTACCTGCTCAGCCCGGTGATCTTGCTCCACTCGATCACCTATGGCATGGCTACCGTCCTGGTGGCCACTCGCCAGCAAGCCCGCCGTTCTAAGGTCCAATTCGCTGCTGTGCTGGTAGACCTGGCCGCGAATCTGATCCTGCTGCCGCGCATTGGTATCGCTGGGGCGGCAATTTCCTATCTTCTGGCCGAAGTGGTTATAATCGGGGGCTACAGCAGTATCGCCTACCAGGAATACCGCCGGCAGCAGATCCGGCAGCCAGTATCATGAAAATCGCTCTGATCCACATCCATTCATATCACAACTCGGGAGATGCAGCCCTCACTGAATCGGCGGTGAAGAATTTGCTGGAGAATTTCCCCGGCTGCCAGCTCACCCTGCTGATTAACGATCCCCAAAGTTATACCGGTGGACAGCCGTATGTGCCATCCTTGCTGCACTGGATCAAACGCCCCGGAGGAAGTAAACCGCTCCGGTTTGCCTGGCTGCTGTTGACGGGTTTCCTGGCGGCAGTTGGCAAGCGCTTCTTTGGCAAGCCCATCGATCTCCCCGGTTCACCGGAACTGAAAGCTGCGCTGGCGGCGCTGATGGAGGCCGATCTGGTAGTCGGCACACCCGGCGGCTATCTGTACAGCTATGCCAGCGGGCGCGCCCTGCAGATCTTGCTGATCACCTTTATGATTGCCCTGGCTGCCGGTCGTCCCGTATACCTGCTGCCGCAGTCCTACGGACCATTCCGCACGCGCCTCGAGCGGTGGATGACAGGATTTGTGCTGCAGCATGCCCGGCTGGTTATGGTGCGCGAGCCGGCATCCATCCCCCACCTGGCTGCTTGCGGTTTACCAGCCCAGGCGAGCATCCTGCTGCCCGATATGGCTTTCGCCTTTCAAAGCGCCCCAGATTCCCAGGCAGCTGGCATGCTGCACCAATGGCTGCCCAAACGCATGCAGCCGCTCTTAGGAGTGACGGTAATCAACTGGGGCGATCAATTCCAGGGCTTTCATAAGCAGGCCGAATACGAACAGGCCGTGGCGGCAGGCATTAGAAGCTTCATTCAGGTTCACCCTACCACGCAGGTCTTATTTTTGCCCCAGTGCTGTGGGCCTTCTGAACACGAAGATGACCGCATTCCTGCCAGGCGAATCGCGGGAATCCTCAACGCCTATCAACAGCAGGTCACCCTGGTTGAAACGCCACTGGCCGCGGTGCTGCTCTCGGCCGTGTTTGGCCAGATGGATCTATTTCTTGGCACTCGCATGCACTCCAACATTTTTGCCCTATCGCACCGGGTGCCAGTCGTAGCTATCGGATATTTGCACAAAAGCCGCGGGATTGCCCAGGCCGCCGGGATTACGGATTGGGTTCTCGATATCCAACAACTGACCGCCGGACAGCTATCTGAGAAACTGCTGGCCCTCTGGGAGAACAGACAGGCCGTACGAGCACATTTAGAAACAATCATGCCCGAATTAGCCGATCAGGCCCGCTTGCCGGCACAGCTAATCGCTGCAGATTACCATTCGTAAATCGATAAGGATCGTTATGTCGAGCAGACTACGCATTTTACAATTTTTCTACAGTTTTGATATCGAAGCCGGCGGCGGAGGATTGAGCAAATTCGCCATTGAATTGGGTAAGGCGCTAGACCCCGAGCGATTTGAGGTAATTTTCGGCAGTCTGGGGTTCACCACCAGCCCGCTGTCCGATCGGCACATCCAGGCGCTGGAGGCGCTGGGATACGAAACGTTCGAAGCGACGCAGTGGGATATCACCCGACCGTATCAAAGCTTTCTCCAGGCGCAGTCTTTTGTCAATCGTTGGTTTCATGAACACCCGGAAAAGCTGGTGATTCACAGCCATTCAGAATATACCGACATCAGCGCGCTGATCCTCAAGATTCAACGCCGTTCAATGCCGATTCTACGCACCGTCCACTATGGATACAAGTACGAATGGCGCACCAAGCCCCTGCGCCGGCTGGTATTCACAAACCTGCTCTACCCACTCCTGTATAATCAGGAGATCGGCATCAATCAGTTCAATACCGACCGCATGAACCATCGTCTGCTAGCCCGGCTGTGGCGGCGCCAGGCGCGCTGCATCTACAACGCGATTCCCCTTGAACCCTTCCAGTCTGTCGATGTTGATCGCAGCCAGAAGCGAGCC
>JBJSYW010000259.1:0-3237 GCA_046089985.1 Chloroflexota bacterium | reverse complement strand
TTCAGCCAGGGCGCCTGGTTGGCGTACATCTGCGACCATAGCTGCAGCGCTTCAGCCATCGGCGCGCTGACCGCCACATCGATCTTGAGCGCCTGGGTGACAGAGCTTTGACCGATCATTTTTGACCACACCTCTCGGATCCACTGAAGGATTTTCTGAAACATCATTGCCCTCTTCGCCGCCAGTTCAGGTTGGTGGCGTACCGTACCATGTCGATAGCATGGTTGGCCTTGTCCGGATACTCCGAAATAAAGTTGCCATCCGGGTCCTGTTCGTACTCGTACTCCAAGAACTCCTGGGCCGCAAACGGGCAGCGCTGCGGGTCAATTACAATCGCGCTCAACCCCTGCAGCCACTTGATGCTATAGTCCACACTGTCTGGCCCCTTCTCGGCGCCGCGCACATTGGCCCCATAAGCCCGGAAATCGGCCACGCTCTTTGGCTCGGCCGAATCCGCGATCAGCAGTTCAGACGGGTTGTAGCCGGCTTCACAGATGCGCCGGTACAGCGCCTCGTTGGAGTGCTTCCATACCCGCAGCTCGCCGAATATGTACAGAACCCGCCGGGCAGCATCGTAGTGTACCCGGCCGTAATGCGCCGGGTCCGGGTAGTAGCCCCAGTCCTGGCCGTGCAGCACCCGGTCAAACTCGGCAATCTCAGCGTCATCAATCGCACGCAGCTCCAGGTTCTCAAAGACCGTCCCGCCCGTGCCGTTGGCCACGCCCAGGTACTCGTGCTCGTACGCCTGGGGGTTGACCCCCTGCAGATGCTCGGCCTCCTCCACCCACGGCCGGCCCAGCCAGCGAATGCGGCTGCCCAAGCCCAGGTAGGTCGAATGATGCACCAACTGATTGGCCTTTGGCGTTTGCACGTACTTGTTGGCCCAGTTGGCAATGGTGCGCGGCGGGTTGAAGCTCTTGAAGATATACGCCAGGTCGCCGCCCCGGATGGCCGACTGCTCGATATTGCGCACCGCCTCCGGGCCGTGGAACTGGTCCAGCTCCTCGAACCAGGCAATGCCGATGTAGCCAAACGGCGGCTTGATGCTCTTGATCTTGTCCGGCTCATCCGCCCCGCGGAAATAGATCTTCTGCCCGGTAGGGATGTAGGTGATCTCCAGCGGGCTGGTGATGCACTTGAACTCATTCTCCAGCTCCAGCTCAGCGATGGCCCAGCAAAGCTGGCTGTACACACTGTCACGCAGTGTATTGGCCACCTGGCGCAGGGCGATAGCGTGCATGGTTGGGTTGTTCTTGATCAGCCAGACGATCGCCAGGCTGATGAAGCTGGATTTGGTGCTGCCGCGCCCACCCTTGAGCACGTACTCGGTGTGCAGGTGCGAGCGGATGTCGTCGTACAGATCCAAGAACGCCGGCGCAAGCACATCCGCCGGAAGCTGGAACAACCCACGCTCGTCGCCCTGGTCGTTTTCGCCGTCACCGAACAGCTTGTGATGGCGACCCAGATGCACCAGGGCCGACTGCTGGTCGTGCAGCTTGATCGTCAGCCCGTTCTTTGGGCTGTCTGAGAACTCCTTGACCAGCGGCGCCCGCTGGGGGTCAATCAGTGCATCCATATCCAGCACGACCTTCCGCACCAGGTACTCGGTGTACTCGACCGGCGTGTTGAGTACCATCCGGACCGCCTGCCGTTCTTCGATGACCTCCTCCGTAGGGAGCGGATGCTCCGACCACCGCTCAGCGATTTTGAAGTAATGCGCCAGGTCGCTGCGGCCGTGATCGGAGAGCCGGCCCAGCACCTCGGTTCCACCCATGACCCGTGAGCGCCAAAAAGCTTCCTGCTCGGCTTCCCGCTGCTCGGCCTGGCGCCGGTCCCAGACCTCGGCCCGTGAGCGCCACTGCCAGCGCTCGGCCTGGTCGTACCAGGTCCGGTTGGGCCGCTTGACTGCGCGGTGTTTTGCCTCACACTCAGCTCGATAGACCGCTTCAATGCTTCGCCCTGGTCCCAACAGGCGGAACGTCGTAAACCGCTGAAACCAGCGATGCGGTTCGCCATCCTGCTGTTCCCAGATGCCACCGTCATGCATTACCGGGTCCACTTACTGCCAAACAGGCAGCCATAACGCGCTGAACGGTGCAGCACGGTGCGCCGGCGGCGCACGGTTTTCGTGTTCCAGATCGCCGTCAGCCAGGCCAGCCCAATCACGACGATCAGCGCTACCATCCCGCAGGTATCAGTTTGACCGTTGTTCAAACTTGCCTCCTCGCCTCTGGCGCAGTTCGACCGGCTTTCCCCCCAGGCTGACAACCTGCTCAACCAGGCGCCTGGCCCAGTTCTGCAATTCGTCTTTCTCGCGCTCCAGATCGGCCACCCGCTCCTGTAAGGCGGATGACTCCGCCTTAACGGTATTCAGTTGGTTAGCCGTGTTGTGCAGCGCTTCTCCCAGGCAGGCCACCTGATCGGTCAGGACCCGGACGGAGGCCTCAGTGGCCTTGATCCGGTCTTCGGCTTCCACGGCGCGGCGCTCGGCTTCCTTGGCCCGTTCGGCCGCCATTCGGGCAGCCTCTTCGTGGATCCGGTCCGCTTCCGCCTGGGCCTTCTGTGCTTCTGCATCACTCCGGCGCATTTCGCCTGGCGTCTTGCGCAAGGCGATATAAATGGCCAGCGCTGCACCCAGCAGCGAGGCCAGCCCCGACCAGTCAAATGGGATATTCATTCGCGCTTAGCTCCGATGATTGCGCTGGCCAGGATCACCCCCAGCGTAAATGTGTAGCCCGGGCGGATGTGCGTTTGCCCGAAAGTTGTAGCTGTGCTCTCCGGGTGCAGCAGCAGGAAGCTGTACACAATGCACCAGTACAGGCCGATCAGGGCATAGGCCAGCTTAATCCATGCCCAGGGCGCCACGGCCCGCCAGCGCAACCAGCCCATCAGCGAAAGAGCAGCCAATGCCCCGGAGAGCAGGACATTGGCTGCCGCCAGAATCTCAGCCACGAGGGCCGAGCTGGGTCGGCTGTGACCTGGCCGCCGGGCGCACGATGGTCAGGTACGTCATCTGGTTAGCGATCAACAGTTTCCCGAAAGCCTGCAGCAGCACAACCAGGCCGGCCTGGTCGCACGCCAGCGCTACCCCCACCGTGCTTGCCAGGCCGGCGCAAGCCAGGGCGAACAGCCCGGCTGCCGTGGCAAACAGCACGCTCAGCATCACCAGCGCTTGCTGGATGGGCGTCAGGGCTTTGTAACGCTCCGACAGGCCAGGCACATAGGCGAACAGCAGCG
>JBJSYW010000258.1:0-4761 GCA_046089985.1 Chloroflexota bacterium | reverse complement strand
CCACGCCATCCTGCACGAGCTGGCCGGCGCGCTGGATTACGCCCACGACCAGGGCCTGGTGCACCGCGATATCAAACCGTCCAACATCCTGCTCGAAGCGTTGGAGACGGACGGCCCGCCCGGGGAGGCAGCCCCCGACGCCGGCTGCCGGGTGGTACTGACCGACTTTGGCATCGCCAAGATGCTCGGCGGCGATACCGCCGCCACCCAAACCGGTATGCTGATGGGCACCCTCGATTACATGGCCCACGAGCAGATCCGTTCGGCGGCGCAGGTTGACCGGCGCGCCGATATCTACGCCCTGGGGGCGGTGGCCTACCAGATGCTGACCGGCCGCCTGCCGCTGACCGGCGATAACCCGGGTGCGGTGATGATGGCCCACCTGCAGACCCCGCCGCCCGACCCACGCAGCCTGGCGCCGCACCTGCCGGATTTCACCGCCCTGGCGCTGCTGCAGGCGCTGGCCAAAGACCCCGCCGAGCGCTTCGCCTCGGCCGGAGCGTTTGTCCAGGCGCTGTGCCTGCCGGAGGTACGGTGAGCACGGCGCGCCCGGCGGGAGGCCGGGGAAAACCTGCGCCGGCCCTGATGCGTCCGGCGCTGATCCTGCTTGCCGCACTGCTGCTCGGATTGGCGCTGGCCCCCACGCGCCCCGCCCGGGCGGTGCAGTTCACCAACGACGGGCGCGTGCCGGCCGGGACGCTAGTCGACGACGACCTGTTCATCAGCGCCACAAACGCCGAGATCGACGGGACGGTCAACGGCGACCTGTTTATCAACGCCGAAGTAGCCACGATCAACGGCCGGGTGAACGGCAACCTGATGGTCTACAGCGCGGCGCTGGTGCTGACCGGAGAGGTCACCGGCAGCCTGGTGTTTGCCGGGCAGGGCGCCGAGCTGAGCGGCGCAGTGGGCGGCAGCGTCTACGCCGCCGGGAATATCCTGCGCCTGCAGGATAGCGCCGCCATCCAGCGCAACCTGTATTTCGCCGGCTATGCGCTAGAAACCCTCCCCGGCGCAAGCATCGGCCGTGACCTGAGCATGGCCGGCTACCAGGCGGTCCTGGCCGGCGAGCAGGTTCGCAATGTGCGCCTCTCGGTCAACCGGGCCGAACTGAACGGCGCGATCCAGGGCGACGCGCTTATCGAGGTCTCCGTCCCGGGCGCTGAGGAAAGCTTCACCCGCAGCCTGAACGAAATGCTGCCGCCGCTGCCCGGCATCGACAGCATCACCATGCTCGACAGCGGGCTGCACGTCGGGCCGCAGGCGCAAATCGACGGCCGGCTGGTCTATTCCAGCCCGGCTGATCAGTCCGCCGCCATCCTGGCCCAACCGGCGGGTGGGGTCGAGTTCACCCAAAAGCAGAGTGAGCCTTCGGCCGAAGCCGCCGCACAAACTGCCGTGCTGAGTTGGTTCACCAGCGCATTCCAGGAGCTGGCCACACTGCTGATCCTGGCCGGGTTGGCTGCCGGGCTGCTGCCCGGGCTGCTGAACCAGGCCGCCGATCAGGCCGGCCTGCAGCCGCTGCGCAGCGCCTGGCTGGGCCTGCGGGCGTTGATCGGCGGGCTGGCTGCCGCGTTGGCCGCGCTGCTGCTGGTGCTGCTGGCAGGCATCCTGCTGGGGGTGGTCAGCCTGGGGGCGCTCTCGCGCGCCGTGCTGGGCATCGGCCTGAGCGGGGTGACCGCCGGGATCGGGGTGATCCTGTTCCTGGCCGCCTTCGGCAGCAAACTGGTTGTGGCGCAGTGGAGCGGCGCACGCCTGCTGCAGCGCCTCTCGCCCGGGCTGGCCGAGCACCGCTACTGGCCGGTGGTGTGCGGCGTGGCGCTGTATGTGCTGCTGCGCCTGATCCCCGGGGTGCACATCCTGGTCGGGCTGGCCGCCACGCTGGTGGGGCTGGGCGGGCTGTGGCAAGCCCGGCGCGCCTCCTTTACGAGATTCTCATCTCCATCGCTTTGACATTTGTATGCCTGAGGGGTATAATCACGTTTCGCGGGTGACCCCCGCTATTTTACTGATTTTTTCCCGCCGGACCCGGGCCTGACCCAGGCCGGCGGAAAATCTCAACATGGAGAGACCGCTATGGAAGAAAACCCCCTGGCAACCCCTGAGGCCCCTGACACCGTTGAAGCTCCTGAAGCTGTTCTGGAAGCCGCCGGCAACGAGCTGGACAACCTGCAGCGCAAGACCAAGCTTACGGGTAAGGTGATCAAGACCACGCTGGCCGGCGCCGTGATCGACATCGGCATGGAAGTCCCCGGCGTGGTGCACATCTCGCAGCTGCAGGCCGAACCGGTCAACCGCGTCGAAGACGTGGTTAAGGAAGGCGATGCAGTTGAGGTGTGGGTGCACCGTGTAGTGCCCAAGAAGAAGCGCATCGAACTGACGATGATCAAGCCGCTCGACCTGGATTGGCGCGATATCGCCGCCGACATGGTTATGAAAGGCAAAGTGACTCGCCTGGAGAAGTTCGGCGTCTTCGTCGACATCGGCGCCGAGCGCCCGGGCCTGGTGCACATCAGCGAAATGACCCACGACTATATCAAAACCCCCGGCGACGTGGTCAAAGAGGGCGACGAGGTTGAGGTCAAGGTCCTGAATGTGGACAAGCGCAAGAAGCAGATCAAGCTGAGCATGAAAGCCCTGGAAGAACCCCCGGTGAAGGAAGTACGTGAGCCTCGCCAGGGTCGCGGCGAGCGCGGTGAGCGCGGCGGCGGTCGGGGCGATTATACGGCTCAGATGCCGGAAGAGAAAGAAGAAGCCGTGCCCACCGCGATGGAAATCGCGCTGCGCGAGGCGATGGAACGCTCCCAGGAAAAGAAAGCTGCTGAGGCTGGTAAGGGCAAGAGCAAGAAGAAAGGCGCCGCCACCGAGCTTGAGCAGATCCTTTCCCGAACCCTGCAGCACAAGGTGAAGAGCCGCTAGCTCGCAGCCAGGGGCGGTTTCTCTGCGAAACCCAGGCATCCCGCCGGGACCCTATCCCGGCGGGATGTTTTTAACCACCGGTGGTGCGTTTCTGATCCCCCGCCCGGGCTGGTTTATAATTGGCGCTATGCCTGACTCAACTACTCCCTCTTCCCCTGCCCCTGCCGGACAGGCGAGCGCCGCCCACCCGGAGGCCGAACGCCTGGAGCAGCGCTTCGCCCAGCGCGTTGGCGAGCTGCGCGCCCGCCTGGAAAGCCTGGACCCGGCTGCCATCGCCCAGCACAGCGGGGCCACTATCACTCGCTTCGAAACCGGCGGACAGCTCGAACTAAGCCTGTGGGACCGGCCGCTGGCGGTGACCTTCCCCGGCTTTACCGTGCGCTGGACCGACACCGGCGATGGCGCCAACCCCTTCGACCAGGCCCTGGTGTTGTATTACCTGTCCACCGCCGACGGCGCGCCGCTGCTCGACGGCTGGGTGTCTTTCGCCGACCTGCCGGACGGGCGCTTCTACGTCCAGGCTTTCAACGGCTACACCGGGCAAGAGCTGGCCAAAGCCTTCGGCGATGACCGCTTCGCCTTTGAGCAGGCCGCCCAGCAGCTGGGCGGCGAACCGTTCGCCCTGGGCGATGCCGCCTACCGCTTCCTGCCCCTGCCGCGCGCCCCGCTGGCGGTGGTTTACTGGCAGGGCGATGAAGATTTCCCCGCCTCCTGCCAGCTGCTCTTCAACACCGCCGCCAGCCACTACCTGCCCACCGACGCGTACGCCATCCTGGGCAGCACGCTCACCCGCCGCCTGATCCGCCGGCTGGCGCGCTGATCCCGTCCCATCCACCAAGGAAACTGCATGCCTTCCGTTATCGACCCCGAAACAATCAACGCCGATGAACTGCCCGGCATCTGGTCCCCGGTCCAGTGGCCGCTGAACGAAGACGAGCGCATCGTCGAACTGCACAACCAGGCCGTCGCCAGCCTGATGATGACCATCGACGCTCCGGAGGCCATCCTGCGCCTGCTGTTGAACGAACATGAAATCGACCGCACCTTCGACCCGCCGGAGGGCTTTGATCCCGAACAGCAGGGCGAATGGGACCCGGAGATCATCACCTACGAGTTCCGCCGGCGCATGCGGCTGGAGAAGATCGAACGCACCCCGCAGCGCCTGTACCTGGAATACAAGGTCGAAGACCTGGGCTTCTGGGCGATCGACATCGAAGCCGAGCACGTCGAAATCTACCGCCTGTAGCCGGTGCAAGCCGCGCCTGCCCGAACCGGCCCATGTAGCGCCGGGCGACTTTAGCGCGCCGGTAGCTGCCAGGTCAGCAGCAGGTCCAGCACTTTCAGGTTGGTCTTCAACTCGGTGCCGTAAACGCTGTTCAGTTCCAGGTCGACCGCCGCAAACACCCCGGTGGAGGCGGCGAAATCGACCAGCGTGCCGGTATACTCACAGCCGGTGTACAACGGCGGGTAGGGATAGCGTGTGATCCCGGCGATGCCCTGCGCCAGGCGCACCGATGCGGCATGCGGTGGGTCGCCGCTGGGGGCCACGCCCAGGAAAGCACTGTGATAGCTCACCAGCAGCTCGATCGGGCGCTGCTGCAGAAAAGCCATCAGCGCCTGGGTCTCCGGCTCCGAGGCGGGCTGCTCTCCGGCGGTGTCGGGCAGCGACGAGCAGCCGGTGCTGCGCCAGGAGCGCTTCCAGTTGACCGGGAAATTCCGGTTCAGATCGACCCCGTTGGCGTTCAGGCGCTTGCCTTCCTTGGCGCCCAGCACGGCGCTGTCGGGGTTCAGGGCGCGCAGGATGTACAGGCTCATATCGGCCGGCACCAGCTGCGGGTTTTT
>JBJSYW010000257.1:0-6855 GCA_046089985.1 Chloroflexota bacterium | reverse complement strand
ATTGTGGAAGGCTTTGAAGCCGACGTGGCGGCCCTGTCGCTGGAAGCGGATATCACCCGCATCGTCAAGGCCGGGCTGATCACGCACGATTGGAAGGCCGGGACGTACAAAGGCATAGTCAGCGACAGCGTGGTGGCGTTTGCGGTGCGCAAGGGCAACCCGAAGGGCATCAAAGACTGGGCCGACCTGGCGCAGCCGGGCCTGGAAGTGCTGACCCCCAACGTCAAGACCAGCGGCGGGGCGATGTGGAACATCCTGGCGCTGGTGGGCGCGGCCAAGCGCGGCCAGGTGAGCGGCGTTACCAAAGACGATGACGCCGCGGCGAGCGAATTCCTGCTCAGCGTGCTAAACAACGTGACCGTGATGGATAAGGGCGCCCGGGAGAGCATCACCAACTTCGAGAAGGGCGTGGGCGACGTGGCGATCACCTATGAGAACGAAGTGCTGGTGGGCCAGATGGCCGGGCAGGACTACGAACTGGTCATCCCCAGCTCCACCATCCTGATCGAGAACCCGGTGGCGGTGATCGACACTTACGCCGATAAGCACGGCACGCGCGAAGTGGCGGAAGCCTTCGTCAACTTCCTGCTCGGCAAGGAAGCCCAGGAAGTCTTTGCGAAGTACGGGCTGCGCTCGGTGGACCAGTCGGTGGCGCAGGCCACAGCCGATAAGTACCCGGCGGTGCCTGACCTGTTCACGATCGAATTTTTCGGCGGCTGGGATGCAGCCACCCCGGCGCTGTTCGGTGAGCAGGGCATGTACACCCTGACGGTGGCGAAGGTCTCACGCCTGAACCAGTAAGGTTCTACCCCCACCGAGTAAATGCAAAAGCCGGGCGGCGCAGGCGCTGCCCGGCTTTTTGATGGCCTGCCCCAGGCTCAGCGCTCGGCCGTCGCGCCCAGGCCCTGCAGCAGCGTATTGACCTCGGCGCTGCTCAACTTTGCCTGCGAGTGCATCACCAGGTAGATCGGCATCGGCATCTCGCCTTCCTGCAGCACCTCGGCGATCTCGTCCAGCTCTTCCCGCCCGGTCCACTCGGAGAAATTCAGTTTCGAGCGGCCCTCTTCGGTATCGTGCTGCACCAGCCAGGAGACCGGGGCGATGTTGCTGTACCAAGGCCAGACGGTCTCATTGCTGTGGCAGTCGAAGCAGGCCCGCTGCGCCACCTGGCGCGCCTCCGGCGAAGCCCAGGCCGGCTCCTGCACTACCGGCGGGTTGGTGTGGTTCCGCCCGTACGGCGCCAGCTGAATCAGCACAAACAGGGCCACCGCCCCCAAAATGACATACAGAACCAGTTTTTTCATGATGTGTTCCTCCTTATCTTTCCGAATCTCTTAGACCCCATGATACAGCGGGATCTTCGCTCCATTGACAGCGCCGGCCTGGTCAGAGAGCAGGTACTGTACCGCGGCAGACAGCTCCTCCGGGGTGGTCCAGGCGGCATTTTCCGGGCTGGCGGTGTTCACTCGCGCCCGCTGCAGATCGATGGTCTTGACCTGCAGCAGGTTCACCGTCACCCCGCTGTCGCGCAGCTCCTGGGCCATGGTCAGCGCCAGGGTTTCCTGACCGGCCTTGGCGATGGCGTATGCGCCGCCGCGCGGGCGCGGCTGGGCGGCGAATGGCGAGGTGATCATGATGATGCGCCCCGCGCCGCTGCGCGCCAGGTGCGGGGCGAAAGCCCGGGCGGCGTTGAATGACGACCAGACGTGCTGTTCGAGCATGTGCTGCAGGTCGCCGTCGGGCGTCTCGAGCAGGGTTTTGCCGCCGGTCCAGCCGCCGATCAGGTGCAGCAGTGCATCCAGCCGGCCAAAGCGTTCGGCGGCGGCTGCGGCTGCTGCCTGGGCCACTTGCGGCTGCAGCAGGTCGGCCGGAAAAGCCAGCGCCTGCGCCGGCCCCAGACCCAGGGAAGCAGCCAACTGGTCCAGTTTATCCGCCTCGCGCCCGATCAGCGCCAGGCGGGCATTTTGCGCGGCCAGGTCGCGCACCAAGACCTGGCCCAGGCCACCGGCCGCGCCGGTGATGACAATGGTCCGTTCGTCTAACCGCATATACACCTATCCTGAATACCGGTGGATTATCCTTACCCCCAGCCCCAATTGTATCACCGCTTGATGATAGGGAAACTCCGGATTGTGGCATCCCGGTAAAGTTGATATGGTAAGACAGGCTTAATATTAACGGTAGTACGAAGCGATTTTGGAGGAAATGCGATGCAAGTCAAACCAATTGAAGAACAGGTGATCGTGCTGGTGGGCGCCACCAGCGGGATTGGGCGGGCAGCCGCCTACCGGTTCGCCGAGCGCGGCGCCCGCCTGGTGCTGGCGGGGCGCTCGCTGCCGGCGCTGCTGCTGCTGGTGGATGAAGTGCGTGAGCGCGGCGGTCAGGCGCTGGCGGTGCAGGCCGACGTGACCGATGTCGCCCAGGTGCAGGCGGTGGCCGAGCGGGCAGAGGCCGAGTATGGGCGCATCGACACCTGGATCAACTGCGCCGCGGTGGCAATCTATGCCCCGTTTGAGAAGATCAGTTCGGATGAGTTCAAGCGCGTAATCGACGTCAACCTGACCGGGCAGGTGCACGGGGCGATGGCGGTGATGCCGGTCTTCCGCCGTCAGCGCAGCGGCACGTTTGTGCAGGTCTCGTCGGTGGAGGCGCGGCGCAGCTTTCCGTACCACACCCCCTACACCGCCTCGAAGTTTGCGCTGCGCGGTTTTCTGGATGCGCTGCGCATGGAGGTAGAGTACGAAGGGCTGCCGGTGGCGATCGTCAATGTGATGCCGTCATCGATCAACACGCCGTTCTTTGACAAGGCGCTGACGCGCATGGGCGCCAAACCGCGCCCGGTGCCGCCGGTGTATACGCCGGAACTGGCGGCCGAGACGCTGCTGTATGTGGCCGAGCACCCGGTGCGTGAGATCTACGTCGGCGGGGTGGGCAAGCTTGCCGGGCTGCTGCAGCGCCTCTCGCCGGCGCTGGCCGACAGGCTGCTGCTGCCGATGTCGCGCCGCGGGCAGGTCTCGGACCAGCCGAAGAGCGCCGACGCGCCGAACAACCTGTACCAGCACGTCAGCGGGCAGGACCGGGTGTCCGGTTCATACAGCGATGAGGCCAAGCCGGTCAGCCTGTACAGCCTGTGGTCCACCCGGCCGGCGCTGCGCTGGGGCACAGTTGCGCTGCTGATGGCCGCCGGGGCGGTGATGTCGGCGCGGGCCTTTAACCTGCCGGAGAAGGTTAACGCGGCAGCGCAGCGCAACCGGCTGCCCGAGAAGGCGCGCGGGGCGGCCCGCCAGGCGCAGCGGACGGTCAGGGCGGCGGCGCGGCAGGCCGCCGGTTCTACGCGCAAGACGTCCTGGCTGGCGCGGCGTCTGCCCTGGCTGCCGCGGCGCAAGTCGCGCCGCGAAAAGCTGCTGGAGGCCGGGCGGGACCTGCTGTACCTGGGCACGGGCGCCGGGATGGCGGCCTGGGCCGGCGGCAAGCGCGTCCTGGGGCGCGGGCTGCAGGCGGCGCGGCGGGGATAAGCTGTCCGATAATCGGCCAAGTTCGGGTACAATGCGTGCAAAGGTAACTTTGCATGCGACGAATGTTTCGAAACTTACGCTCCTGGCTCAGCCACCTGCCGGTGCTGATGGTGGCGGCCCTGGTGACGTTGGTGGTGCTGACCGCCCTGGCGATCGGGCTGCCGGCGGTGTATATGATCCGCCAGCAGCTCGAACAGCAGGCCTGGGAGCTGCTGGCGCAGGGTGAGCGCAACAGCGAGGCGGCGCTGTTCGCCCGCTGGCAGGCGCTGAACGACCTGGCGCTGCTTACTTCGCAGCGGCCCACGCTGCAGCGCCTGGTGCAGCAGGGCAGCCCGGCCGAGCTGCAGGCCTACATGGAAACGCTGCAGGTGGGCGCGGGGGTGGATGCGATCCTGCTGTGCGAGGCCGGCGGCCGGCTGCAGGTGCAGGCCGGAGCGCTGGGCGACCCGGCAGCCTGCGGTTTTCAGCCGTATCGCAGCCTGTACCGTACGGGCACACAGGCCTGGCTGCTGGCGATCTACCCGCTTTTGGACGGGCAGGGGCGCACGGTGGTGGTGGCTGATGCGCTGGATGCCTCGTTGGCCGGCAGCCTGGGCGCACAGACCGGGCTGGAGTACCTGTTCGTGGTTAACCAGCGCCCGCTGGCGGCCAGTTTCTCCGACGCCGCCCAGGCCTGGCAGGCGATGCTGGCGGCCTCCGGTGGGCAGGCGGAGTTTGAGCGCCTGGCGTTTACGTTGGACGGCGCACCCTACTACGCGGCGCGCTGGGACGCCGGCCTGCCGGGTGTGCTGTGGATTTCCGCCCTGCGGGTGGATAATATCGCCGACACCCAGGCCCGCCTAACGGGTGGGCTGCTGGGGGCGATGCTGGTTGTGATGCTGTTCTCGTCGGCGGTGGGGGTGTTCCTGGCGCAGCGCGTCAGCCGCCCGCTGCAGCGGCTGCGCGCCTCGGCGGTGGCGCTGCGCATGGGCGACCTGGCAACGCCGATCCAGACCCTGACCCGCGTGCAAGAGATCACCCAGGTGGCGGCGGCGCTGGAAGACGCCCGGATCGCGCTGCAGCACGGGCTGGCCGAACTGCAGCGTGAGAAGGAGTGGACCGATCACCTGCTTGAATCGGTGGCCGAGGGCATCCTGACATTGGACCGCAGCGGGCGGATCACCTTCTTCAGCCGCGGCGCCGAGCGCATCACCGGCTGGAAGGCGGATGACGTCATCGGCCGGCCGGTAGACGCGGTGTTCCAACCCGTTCAGGGCAGTGAGCCGCTAAGCTCCGCCCTGGCGGGCTCGGGCAGCCGCCAGGCGCTGGCGTTGGTGCGGCTGGCGGGGCGCGAGGCTTCGCTGGCGGTCACCGCCGCCCGGCTGGCCCCGCCGCAGAGCGGGCGGGCCGGGATGCTGCCGGGAGCGGTCACGGCGCTGGTGTTCCGGGATGTCAGCGATGAAGCCGCCATGCACCGCCTGCTGGGCGATTTCCTGGCCGATATCACCCACGAGTTCCGCACCCCGCTCTCCGCCCTGGCGGCTTCGATGGAGCTGTTGATCGACCAGCTGCCCAGCCTCAGCGGCGCGGAATTGGAAGAACTGCTGGGGGCGCTGCGCCTGGGGGTGCTGGGGCTGCAGACGCTGATCGATAACCTGCTGGAAGGCGCCAGCATCGAAGCCGGGCGCTTCCGGGTTCAGGCGCGCCGGGCCGACCTGGAGAAGATCCTGAAAGATGCCGAGCGCACCATGCGCCCGCTGTACGAGAAATACCGCCGCACGCTGGTGATTGAACTGCAGCCCGATCTGCCGGCGGTGCGGGTGGACCCGCGCCGCACGCAGCAGGTGCTGGTCAACCTGCTGTCGAACGCGGTCAAGTGGAGCCCCGAGCATTCGCAGGTGCTGGTGAGGCAGGCCTGGCAGGCGGAGGCCGGGATGGTGCGGGTGGGCGTGGCCGACTGCGGGCCGGGCGTGCCGCCCGAACGGCGCGGCGACCTGTTTACGCGCTTTGCCCACAGCGGCAGCGGCGGGCGCGGCGATGTAGGCGCGGGGATCGGGCTGTCGGTGGTCAAGGCGATCGTCGAAGCGCAGGGTGGACAGGTGGGGATGATCGATCGCCCGGGCGGCGGGGCGGAATTCTGGTTCACGCTGCCGGTGGACGGCGGCGAGGAAGATACGCTATGAAAGCATTGGTGGTGGACGACGACCGGGTGCTGGCGGACCTGGTGAGCTTTGCCCTGCGCCGCGAGGGCTACCAGGTGGTGCAGGCCGGCGACGGTCCGAACGCGCTGCTGCGCTGGCAGGAAGACCTGCCGGATATCATCCTGCTGGATGTTAACCTGCCCAAGACCATCCCGCCGCTGGACGGGTTTGCGATCCTGCGCAAGATCCGCGAAAGTTCGGCGGTGCCGGTCATCCTGCTGACGGTGCGCGCCGAGGAGGACGACATCGTCAACGGGCTGAAGCTGGGAGCCGACGATTATATCGCCAAGCCGTTCAGCCCACGCCAGCTGGTGGCGCGGGTGGAAGCGGTGATGCGCCGTTCCGGGCGGCTGGCTGCCCCGGCGCTGCAGCAGGTGGGCGGGCTGGCGCTGGACGCCGAGCGGCGCGAAGCGCGCATTGACGGCGGGCCGCCGCTGGCGCTGACCGTGCTGGAGTGCCGCCTGCTGGACTATTTGATGGCCAACGCCGGGCACATCCTGACCAACGCCGGCCTGATTGATCACATCTGGGGGCCGGGCGGCGGCGACCGGGACATGCTGCGCCAGCTGGTGCGGCGCCTGCGCTCCAAGATCGAGCCCGACCCGGCTCAGCCGCGCTTCATCGAAACCGTGCCCGGGCAGGGCTACGGGCTGAGAAAGTAATCCGGGTTTATCACAGCTTTGTCACAGCTTCATCACGGCTCCTGTCACCGCCGCCGGGTACACTTCGGGTACGGGCGGCCGGGCCGCCCTTTTTTATCTGAGGAGAACATCGATGTCGATTGTGCTTGAGAACCTGACTAAGCGTTATGAGGGCCACCCGGTGGTGAACAACGTCTCGCTGGAGATCGGCGACGGCGAGTTCTTTGTGCTGCTGGGGTCGAGCGGCAGCGGCAAGACCACCATCCTGAGCCTGATCGCCGGGTTGGCCGCGCTGGACAGCGGGCGCATCCTGCTGCATGGGCGGGATGTCACCGGTCTGCCGGTGCAGCAGCGGCGGGTGGGGTTTGTGTTCCAGAACTACGCCCTGTTCCAGTATATGACGGTGGCCGAGAACATCGAGTTTGGCTTGAGCATCCGCAAGACGCCAGCAGTGGAGCGGCGGCATAAGCGAGATGAACTGCTCGAAATGGTGGGCTTGGCCGGGTTGGGCGGGCGCAT
>JBJSYW010000256.1:0-7054 GCA_046089985.1 Chloroflexota bacterium | reverse complement strand
GGCAGATCTCGCCGCCGCCGATCCTGCTGCCGTCGCTCCCGCCGCGACAGGCGAGTCGGCGCTGCGCCTGCTGTCGCCTGCCGGCGGCAGCCGCTACCGCTTCTCGGCTTCGCTTTCGGCCGGCGCACAGGCCATCCGCCTGGAGGCAGCCGGGCCGGCAGGGCTGCAGCAGGTGCGCTTCATCGTGGATGGCCGGCCGGTGGGAGTGGTCGCGGCCGGCCCGTATGCGCTGATGTGGGCGCTGCAGCCGGGCAGCCACCGCATCTGGGCCGAGGCGCAGCTGGCCGATGGCAGCTGGATCAGCAGCCCGGCGGTGCAAATCGAGGTGCTGCGCAGCGGTTTATGACCCCGGGGGTAGACAACCCCGCCGCAAGCCGCCGGGCTGCAACCGCGCCGCGGATCAGCCCGGCATGGGTTGGGCGCGCAGCAGGAAATCCAGCACGGTGCTGTTGAACAGCGGGTTGGCGGTGGTGGTCATATGCGTGGCGTTGGGCAGGATCGACAGCTCTGCGCCGGGGATCATCTGGTACATCTCCAGCGCCTGCTCGACATCGATGATCCCGTCCCGGTCACCGATCAGCACCAGGGCCGGGTCGCCGATCTTCTGGAAGTCTTCGGCAGTGTAGTCCAGCGGGGTCCACCACATGCGCGTGATCTGGCACAGCAGGCTGTTCCAGTACTGTGGGTCATCCGACCAGGTGTGCTGTGACTGCCACCAGCGGATGGCGTCTTGCTTGGTCGCCAGGATATAGGGCAGGTCGATATCTTCGGCGCTTTGCAGGCCAAAGCCTTGCAGCGCGTTCAGGTAGAGGTCTGAGAAGCGGTACCAGGCCGCGCCGATCACATAGCCCGCCGCCAGCCCGGGATAGTTCATCGCCAATTCCAGCGCCACCTGCCCGCCGTCGCTGTAGCCGAGGATCAACGGGCGCGGCAGGCCCAACGCCTGCACCAGGGCGGCGATGTCATCGGCCATCTGGCGGTAGCTCAGCTCACCGGCCGGGTTGTTGGTGCGCCCGTGGCCGCGGCTGTCGGGGGCGATCACCCGGAAGTGGCAGGTGAAGGCGGGGATATTGGCCTGCCATTCGGCCGAGGTGGACGTGCCGCCGTGCAGCAGGATCAGCAGCGGCCCGCTGCCATATTCTTCGTAGTACATTTCCAGGTCGCGCACGCGGATGTAGCGTCCCGGCGCTTTGGCGTCCTGAGCCATGCCTGCCTCCCTCCGCGCTGCCGCGCAGCGCGCCGATAAAAAACATGGCACACCTCGACGCAGATGCCCTGGTGTGCCATGTTGTCGTTGAACCTGCCTCCGGCTTACTGGATGCGGCCGCCCTTCAGATTCTGCTGCAGCTGCTGCAGCGCTTCCATCTGGCCGTCGGCCGCCAGGCGAGCCTGCTCGGGCCAGGTTTCAGGGTCCAGCATGCGCAGCCCGGCCGGCGCCAGGATCTGGCGCAGCGCTTCGGGGCTGGTCTCGGCCAGCTGGCGGAAGGTGATGATGCCGGCGCCCTGCAGCAGCTGGTTGACGCGCGGGCCAATGCCTTCGATGATGATCAGGTCATCGGGGGCCACCTCGGGGGAGGCGGCGTGCGGCGCTTCACCGCGCGGGCCGGCCGGCTGCCCCTCGATGGCCGGCGGGGCGGGCGGGGCCAGCGGCTCCGCCTGGCCTGCGGCGATATTCTGGATGGCTTCCTGGTGCGAAGCATCGTCGGTGACTGCTTCGGCCGGGGTGGGCGGGGTGTAGGCGTGCTGCACTTCCTGCTCGATCATGCCCTGCTCGGCGGCGGCTTCTACCTGCGCCGCATGGGCGCGGAAGGTCGGGTCTTGCATGCTCTGCTCGGCGGCATGGGCGGCCTCTTCATGGCCCGGCACGCCGTGAGCTGTGGCGGCTTCACCTTCATCGCCGTGCTCGGCATGGCTTTCATCATGGTGCATCGGGAAATCGGGTTTGTACTTGCCGGCGTTGCGCAGCAGCGCCCACCAGACAACCACGATGACCAGCAGGATAATGATTAGAATGCTCCAGGGTGACATGCAGCTCTCCTTCAATCAGATAGGTTAACCCAGTGGTTAAGATTATACATGAAAATCGGAGAAAAGCAGGTCGTCATGGCGTCACCGTGAACAGCGTGCCGGCCCCGCGGCCATATACCTCGGGGAAATACAGCTCTTGCCCGGTGACCGGGATGACCCGGAACTGTCCGGGGGTGCCGGCGCGCACCAGGTAGATGTAGATGTACGTGCCGGCGGGCAGGTAGGTGGCTGAAAGCACCACCTTTTCATCCATGTACTGGATGCGGTCGAAGTTCCACCAGCCGAAGCCGCGCCAGTAGATGTCCTCCCACGAGTAGCTCTGCGGCACATCCACGCTTTGTGGGCTGGTGCGCAGTGACTGGTCGACCCCCTCCAACCCGGCGGGCAGCGGGTCGCTGACCACGGCGTAGTGCAGGTCGTGCGGCGCAACCAGCGTGACGCGCGCCAGCAGCAGATCGCCCAGGGCAGCCTGGTCCACCGGCGTCTGCAGGTCGTCCAGGCGGTAGTAGCTGCGCGAGACCGTGAGGCCGCGCTCTAGCGGCTGGACCTGCTCCACTGGCAGGTTCACATTCAGGTGGGCGGTGTAGTACAGCGTGCCCGGGCCTTCGCCGTGGGCAAAGGCCAGCCGGTTCAACTCGCCCGACAGCAGCTCGCGGATGTCCAGCGTCAGGTGCGTGGTCTGGCGCAGCGTGTCGCGGTTGGCGACCCCGCTGCCAATGGTCAGCCCGTTCAGCCCGGCGGCGAAGGGGAAGTTGGCCTGCAGCTCGCCGGAGGCGCTCATCCAGCGTGTCAGCGCCATCAGCGTCCAGGCGGTCTCCTGCGATCCATACCAGTGGCCCTCCTGGCGGTGGCTCATCAGCCAGCGCACGGCGTTGGCGTTGAGCGGGTTCTTGGGGTCGGCCTGGCTGAGGAAGCTGAGCACGATAGCGGTGGTGCGGGTATCGGTGTTCCAGTTCCAGCGGTCGGTGGTGGCTTCCTCCCAGTGTGTGCCGGTGGCCGAAACGATCGCTGCGCCGGCCAGGTCGCTCTGGATCACCAGCAGGCGCGGGTCGTTCGGGTCGATGGCGTACAGCGCCTGGGCCAGGAATGCCTGGGCGAAGTACTGCATGCGCTGGCGCTGGTCATACAGTTGCACGGTGCTGCTGATATCGGCTGCGCCGGCGCGCGCCAGGGCGTAGAGCAAGAATGCCTGGCGGTTGGACTGCGCCGGGTCGCTCAGCCCGCTGATGGGCACGATCTGCGTGCGCAGGAAGTTCAGCGCCCGGTCGGTGACGCCGTTGTCTACGCCATAGCCGGCCTGGCGCGCTTCCACCAGCCCGATCACGGCATAGGCGGTGACCAGCGGGCTGCTGCGGTCGTCTCCGCCCCACCAGCCCCAGCCGCCGTCCGGGTTTTGCCAGTTGGCCAGCCGCTGCAGGGCTTTATCCACCTGCTCCTTCAGCCCGGCCTGCAGTTCGGGGTCTTCCAGCCCGGCTGTCAGCAGCGCCTGGGCCGATAGCACGTTGGGCAGGAAGCGCGAGACGGTCAATTCGATGCTCTCAAACGGGTAGGCGTCCAGGTACTTCAGCCCGTCGGTGACGCCCGCCGCCAGCGACGGCTGCAGCTGGATCGACAGGCTGCCGCTGCCGGCGGTCAGCGTGGACGGCAGGCGCAGGCCCTCGATGCGGTTGCCCGGCTCGGTGAGCATGCCGGACGTACCCACGGTTTCGGGGGCTTCATACCGGTAAACCGGCAGGCCCTGGTTGTCGAGCGTGCCCTGCGGGGCGCGGCTGGCATCGCGATAGCCGCCGCCCTCGGCGCTGAAGACCAGGTCAACCCGCGGCGCGCCCGGCAGCACCTGCGCCTGCCAGGTGACCAGCGCCTGGCCCTTCGCCGGGACGGTGACGGTGCGGCTGAGCGGATCGCTCACCTGCAGACCCTCGGCCTGCAGTCCCACCACCACCTGCAGCGGGGCGCTGGTGTTGTTGTGCACCGCGCTGCCCAGGCGGGCCTGGTCGCCGTCGATGAAGAAGCGCGGCGTCTGCGGGCGCACCAGCAGCGGGCGGCTGCTGATCAGGTCGACCGTGGCCTGGCCCACGCGGGTGCCCTCGGCCAAAGCGCGCGCTTCCATGCGCCAGGTGGTCAGGTTATCCGGCAGGCGCACGGTGACATTCGCTTCGCCGCTGTCGCCGGTCAGCACCTGCGCGTCCCAGAAGGCGGTATCGGGGAAGTCTTGGCGCACTTCCACCACGCCCAGGTCGCCTTCGCCCTTGCCGCCGCCGCCGCCCATCCCCACCCCGGCGGCCACCTCCTCGCGGATGTCCTGGTTGTAGTCCTCGATATCGAGCATGATCCCTACCGAAGTGGAGACGGCCAGGTTGCGCTGGGCGTAGAAATACTCCAGGGCGGGCGGCGAGTTGGGCGGCAGCAGCGACAGCGTGGCCAGGTCGCTCAGGCTGAGCGAGACTTCGGCGCTCAGCGGCCGGCCGGAGGCGTCACGCGTACGCACGGTGTAGGTCACCTGCTCGCCCGGCCCGGCCTGCGCCCGGTCTGGCTGCAGTTCAACCTGGACCTCTTTCTGGCGGATATCGACCGCCAGCTTGGTGATGCCCATCTTGAAGTTCGGGCGCGGGTTGTATTCATCCACGCCCTTGATAATCAGCACCGAGACGAAGGCATTGGGGGCCATATCGGGGGTGATGCGCAGCTTGTAGACGGCGCTGTTGGTGTCCAGCGGCAGCACCTCCTGGTGGCGGATGCGGCCGCGCTCGACGGTGACCAGCGCATAGGCTTCGCCCTGGAAGGGCGAGGCGATCAGCACCTGGGCCGTTTCGCCGGGCTGGTAGTTCTTCTTATCGGTCACCAGGTCAAAGCCGCGGTCGTTGGTCTGCCGCCAGGGGATGAACTCTTTCCCGGCTACCCACAGGTAGGCGGAGGCCTTGCCCAGGTTGCCCTGGTCGTCGCGGGCGCTGACCCGGGCGCGGTACACGCCGCCGGCCGCGGGGGTGAAGGCGGCGGTCGCTTTGCCCTGCGCATCGCTGACCAGGTCATCGATGACGGTCACCGGGATCTCTTCGACGGTGGTCTTCCAGGTCACCTGGCCGCCGGCGTCCTGCTCTTGCACGCTGTACCAGCGCCGCTCGACGATCTCCACCGCCAGCGCCTGGCCCGCCAGCGGTTTGCCGGCCCAATCCAGCGCCAGCAGGTCGAAGGCGGCTTCTTCGCCCTCCTTGCCGATGTAGGCCGCCGCCCGGATGCCCGGGTAGACCCGGCTGGGGTGCACGGTGACCGCCGCGCGCCCGCTGACGGCGGTCTGTGCCAGGTCGGTCAGCGTGGCTTCGTAGGTCAGGGTCTGGCCTTCGCCCTGCTCGCCCAGGCTGGCGGGCAGGCTGGAGCTAAAGCTCCCGGCGGCGTTGGTGCGCCCTTCGCCTTCGGCGATAGTGCGTGTGCCGTTGTATTCTTCTACATAGCGATAGACGTCTTCTTCAAAATCGCGGAAGCTGTAGGCGCTGAACTCGTCCGGCGGGCTGAAATAGAAGGGTTGGCTGGTCAGGGTCCAATGCACCTGGGCATCGGCTACCGGGCCGCCAGAGTAGTAATCGGCCTGCACCTGGGCGCTGAAGCTCTCGCCGGGCAGCAGGTCGGCCGGGCCGGCCTTGACCGCCGCCTGGAACTCGGGCTTGCGGTATTCGGCCACGTTGAAGGTCACCGAGCCGATGCTGGTCTCGTCGTCGCCCAGAAAGACATCGATGGTGTAGTAGCCCAGGGCCGCGGCGGGGTCCAGGTCCAGCCGACCGTTGAACGTGCCCAGGTCGGAGAACGACGGGGTTTCCTCGTAGACCGTCTCCTGGTAGCTGGTGATGCGCACCTTGACGCGTGTATCGCCGGGCAGGCGGTAGTCCAGATCGTTGTCGATGCGCACAATGCCCTTGAAGTACACCGGCTGGCCCGGGCGGTAGATCGGGCGCTCGGTATAGACGTAAGCCTTGGGCTGGCGTCCGGCGGAGTAGTAGTCGGCCCACACGCCGTAGTCGTACAGGTTGACGCCGCTGCCCCAGCCGCTGGAGGCGAAGGCGAACACGCCGTCGCCTTCGGCCAGCGCAAAGCGCATAGCGTAGGGGTCTTTGCTCTGCGCCAGCTCGACGTACAGCATGCCGTCGGCGTCGGTCACGCCTTCGCCCAGCACGGTCAGCTGGTTGTCATAGAAGCGCACCGGCACGCCCGGCAGCGGTTTGCCGGTCTGCAGATCGGTGACCCAGGCCAGCCCGTCGGTGGGAGAGAGCTTGAGGGTCAGGTTGGCGTTGGCCACGATCAACATGCGGCTGTCGGCGTAAGGGTTGGTGGATTTGATCTCCGGGGCGGAGGCGGTCAGGAAGTAGAAACCGGGCGGCAGTTGGCCGCCGCTGGTGTCGGGGCGCACCGGGGTGACGGTGCGGCGGTTGCGCGCGGGGTTGCCGGGCAGCTCGGTCTGCCAGACGCGCGCCGACTGGGGTGGGGTGTAGTTGTAAGCGTAGCTGACCCCGGTGAGCAGGTCGACATACTGCTGCAGGTCGAGTTCGCTGATCTGCAGCTGGACCTGCGAGACATTCGTGTAGCCTACGTAGAACTGCTGGGCGTCGTCCGGGGCCGGTTCCTGCCCATCGGCGCGCAAGATCGGCGTGTCGTAGGGCATCAGCAGGTTGGCGTTGGAGGCCTGGTCGGCGGTGGTCAGGCGGATCACCGTTTCCCGGGTGATCGTATTGCCGTAGATATCCTGCATCCCGGGCAGCAGGCGGATGGTGTAGCGCGTGGCGGGCTGCAAGAACCAGCCGGTGTAGCTCCAGTCCCACTCGTTGTAGTACCATTCGACGGCTTTTTCGGGCGCGGGGCTGATCTGGATGCGGTCTTTGAGGCTGGCGATGCGCATCGGCGATGCGAAGTCGATGCGGAACTCGGATGAGTACTCGCTCTGGGTATCGCCGGAGGCCGGGCGGGTGCGCAGCACCTGCGGGGCGGGGATGGTCTCGAAGGGCCAGTCGATCGGCTGGCCGAGCGCACCGCCGTTGGC
>JBJSYW010000255.1:0-5558 GCA_046089985.1 Chloroflexota bacterium | reverse complement strand
CCTGCTGGCGATCGAGCAGCAGCGCGTCAGCGGCGAGGCGCGCGCCGAAACGCTGGCCAATGTCTTTCGCGCGGCCCACAGCCTGAAAGGCGCGGCCCGAGCGGTGGGTGTGACCGCCATCGAGCAGCTGGCGCATGCCCTGGAGGAGATCCTGCGCGCCTTGCAGAGCGGACAGCTCCAGCCGGCGCCGGAGCTGTTCACCGCCTGTTACCAGGCGATCGATGTGCTGGGGGTGGTGCAGGAAGCCTACGAAAAGGGCGCCACCGTCGCCCCGCTGCAGGCGCTGCGCTGCCTGGCCGAACTGGAAGCGCTGCGCCCAACGCCTGCTGGTGCCGGGCCGGTTGCGGATGCCGGGCCGGCGCAGCCGGCCGGCGCCATGACGGTTCCCGCCCCTGCTGACGCGCCGGTAGGTCCGGCCGAGCCCCAGCCCACGGTTCCCACGGCGCCCATCGCGGCGGCGCTGCCTGCCCTGCCCCCGGCTGCGGCGCCCAGGACCGCCGCGCTCCCGGGCGGAGCACAGGCTGCCGATGAGACCATCCGGGTCAGCGTCACCAAGCTGGATGCCTTGATGGACCAGCTCAGCGAGCTGCAGCTGGTCAAGATCCGCGCCGGCGAGCGGCTGCAGCAGGTGCAGCGGCTGCAGGAGCGCCTGGCCGGATTGCAGAAAGACTGGTTGACCGTGCGAGGCAGCTTCAACCGCCTGGCCCGGCATGGCCTGGGGGGCGAAGCCGCCGCCGGTCAGCACGAAGACCTGGACCTGCTGCTGCGCCACTTGCAGGATAACCAGGATGCAACTCGCGCCATCGCCGCCCTGGTCGGCGACCTGGCGTATGCCTACAGCAGCGATGTGATGCAGATCTCGCTCGTCATCGATGGGATGGAAGAGGAGATCAAGCACGCCCGCATGCTGCCGCTGCACACCGTCACACCCGCCTTCCACCGCATGCTGCGTGACCTGGCCACCGCGTCTGGGAAAGAAGTGGCGTTCGAGATCACCGGCGGCGAGGTGGAACTGGACAAGCGCGTGCTTGAACTGGTCAAAGACCCGCTGATGCACCTGCTGCGCAACGCGGTGGATCACGGGATTGAGCCGGGCGCAGCCCGCCTGGCGGCCGGGAAACCGGCCTGCGGCCGCATTTGCCTGAAAGCCGAGCAGATCGGCAAAGACATCGTCATCCAGGTCAGCGATGACGGGAGCGGGCTGGACCTGGATGCCTTGCGCAGCGCGGCCATCCGGCGCAGCATCCCCGGCGCAGCCGGCCTGAGCGACGCCGAACTGGCCGACCTGATCTTCACCCCCGGGTTCTCGTCCAGCCCGATTATCACCGATGTCTCGGGGCGAGGGATTGGCATGGATGTGGTGCGGCGCAATCTTGACCGCCTGCGCGGCGCAATCCGGGTTGACTGGCAGCCAGGGGCGGGAACAATCTTCACCCTGTCGATCCCGGTGGCGCTGACCAGCGCCCGCGGCCTGCTGGTACGGATCTCGGACCAGGCATTTGCCATCCCGCTCAACGCGATCGTGTGGATCGCCGCCCTGCCGCGCAGCCAGGTGCTGCCGGCCGGCGGCGACGATACGGTGCTGTACCAGGGCCGCCCGCTGCCGCTGGTTTACCTGGGCGACCTGCTGCGCCTGCCGCAAACCATCGACCTGGCCGGGCTGGACCCGCTGCCGGTGGTGATCATCTCGGTGGCCGAGCGTATGGCGGCCCTGGTGGTCGACGAACTGGTCGATGAGCAGGAGATCGTCATCAAGGGGCTGGGCCGCCAGCTCAGCCGGGTGGCCGGTGTGGCCGGGGCCAGCGTGTTAGGCAGCGGCGAGGTGATTCTGATCCTCAACCCGGCCGACCTGCTGCGCCTGGGCGCTCACCCCGAGCAGCGCGCCGCCTTCAGCCGCCGGATGGCCGCCGCTGCGACGGCTGCCGCTCCGGCGAAGCCCGCCGGGCCGAAGCACATCCTGGTGGTGGATGACTCAATCACCACCCGCACCCTCGAAAAGAACATCTTGGAGGCCGCCGGTTACCAGGTTAACCTGGCGATTGACGGCCTGGAAGCCTATAATATGGTTCTGATCGATGCGCTGCCCGACCTGGTCATCTCGGATGTGGCTATGCCGCGCCTGGATGGCTTTGGCCTGACCCGGCGCTTGAAGGGCGATGAACGCACCGCCCATATCCCGGTGATCCTGGTCACCTCGCTCGAATCGGCCGAGGACAAAGCTCGCGGCGTCGACAGCGGGGCAGATGCCTATATTGTCAAGAGCAGTTTTAACCAGGATAACCTCTTGGAAACGATCCGGCAGCTCATTTAATGGAAGGATTTGGCTTAATGAATGATCGAGACGCGGCCCGGAACCCGGTTCGCAAGACGGCTTTGATTGTGGAAGACAGCCCTGTGCAGGCGCTGGCGCTGCAAAACCTTTTAGAGTTCGAGGGGCTGCAGGTTTTGCTGGCATCCGATGGCCAATCCGGGCTGGACCTGGCTGTCGCCCGCCATCCGGATGTCATCATCCTGGATTTCAACATGCCGGGGATGAACGGCCTGGAGGCCTGCCGGCGGCTGCATCAGGACCTGGATACCTGTGATATCCCGGTGATCCTGATGACCGGCAGCCCTGAAGAAGAGATCTTTACTTCCGGTTTACAGGAGGGGGCAGTGGAGTTTATTCCGAAAGATGCTTTTTCGAATATTGTCCTGGTCGAGACGCTGCGCCAGCTGCACGTGCTGTCGTTCTCTGGCGCTTCCGGATACGGCTTCTGACCGGCAGCCGGATGCCCCCGATGGCGTTGAACAACGCTGGTCCAATCCGGGTGGTGGTGGTGGATGATTCGCCCAGTGTGCGCGAGCTGTTGGTGCAGCTGTTAAATGCGGCTGATGAGATCAACGTGGTGAGCGCCGGGGGCAGCGGTGAAGACGCCGTGCGCCTGGTCAAAAGCCAGCGCCCGGATGTGTTGGTGATGGATGTGCGCATGCCGCAGATCGATGGGTTGGAGGCCACCCGGCGCATTATGCGTGAGAACCCGGTGCCGATTGTGCTGATCAGCGCCGATATGAACCGGCCGAACCTGAGCCTGGCTTTTGAAGCCATCCGGGCCGGCGCCCTGACCGTCATCGGCAAGCCCAGCATGGACGATGAAGTTTCGTGCGAGAAAGTGGTCCAGACCGTGCGCACAATGGCGCGCGTGCCGGTGATCCATCACTGGCGGGAGGCATCTTCCAAGGCCTCTGCCGGGCCGCTTCCCAGGCCGCTGCGTGGCCCGGCCCTGGCGCCGCCGCGGCTCACCCCACGTGAGCTGGACGTGATCGGGATCGCCTCCTCCACCGGCGGCCCGTCGGCGCTTTCGGTGATCCTGAAGCGTCTGACCCCGGCTTTCCCGCTGCCAATCCTGGTGGTGCAGCACGTTTCAAACGGGTTCACCGCCGGTCTGGTGGAATGGTTGAACACCCAGGCGGGTCTGCCGGTGCAGGTGGCAGCCAACGGCGAGCGCCTGCTGCCCGGCTGCGTGATGGTGGCGCCGGAGGACTATCACCTGCAGGTGGGCCGTCGCGGCGAGGTGCAGCTGCTAAAATCGCCGCCTTACCGCTCGCTGCGCCCGTCGGCGAACTTCCTGTTTCATTCGCTGGCGTCCGTCTATGGCCGCAGCGCGCTGGGCATCATCCTGACCGGCATGGGCGATGACGGCGTGGACGGGCTGGCGGCGCTGCACCACGCCGGCGCCGTAACGGTGGCCCAGGATGAGCAGAGCTGCGTGGTGTATGGTATGCCGGGCGAGGCGGTGGCCCGCAAAGCCGCCAGCCACGTCCTGGACCTGGATCAGATTGCCGGTATGCTGGAGGACCTGGAGACAGGCGCTCCACCCGTCGAGCAGGCTTCGCCGTTTCCCGCATCAGAGAGATGAACTATGGATTCTAACCCGGCCCCCAACATGCTGCCCACCGACCCGGGCGTAAACTTCCATGCCCTGGCCGATTACGCCTTTCTGGGTATGGTCTGCCTGCGCCCTTCCGGCGAGATCCTGTATGCCAACCTGGCGGCGGCGCGCCTGCTAGAACTGCCCGGCCCACACGATTTGGTCGGCCGGTCGGTGCAGCAAATTGCTGGCAAACCCGGGCAGTGGGATGTTTTCCTGGCTGCCCTGGCTGAACCGGGAGCCGTGCGCGAGTTGGAGTTGGAACTGCAGACCGCTCGCGGCCGCACCCGGGTTTGCCTGTGTTCGGCGCATCACCTGAATGGGACGATCAGCGCCACCCTGCTTGACATCACCGACCGCCTGCGGATGGGTAAAGAGCTGCGTAAGCTCTCGCGGGTGGTTTCTCAGATGGCCGACATGGTGGTGATCACCGATCAGCAGGGGATCATCGAGTATGTCAACCGTTCGTTTGAACTGATCACCGGCTACACCCAGGATGAAGCGCTGGGCAGTTCGATCAGCCTGCTCGAGTCGGGCCGGCACACCCCGCAGTTTTACCGCCAGATGTGGGACACGATCCTCGGCGGGAAGGTCTTCCAGGCGGATGTGATCAACCGGCGCAAGAACGGGGAACTGTTCTATCAAAACCAGACCATGACGCCGATCCGCGATGGGGTGCGCGGCATCACCAACTTCGTCATCACCGGCAAGGATATCACCGAACGCAAGCGCGCCAGTGAAATGCTTGAGAAGAGCCAGGCCAGCCTGGAGAATGCCCAATCGATCGCCCACCTGGGCAACTGGGAGCTGGATTTCACCGCCGGCCCCGGCGACTGGTCGCAGGAAATGTACCACCTGTTTGGCTGCGACCCGGCAGCCGGCCCACCCACCTACGCCGCTTTCTTAGCGCTGATCCACCCGGATGACCTGCCGGCGATGCTGGCGGCCGAGCGCGCTGCCCAGGAGCAGGACGCCTGGGTAACGGTCGAGTTTCGCACCGCCCCGGAACGGGGTGAACCGCGCTATTTCCAGGGAACCCTGCACGCGGTGCGAGACGCCGCCGGCGGTGTAGTTGGGATGACGGGCACGACGCTGGAGATCACCGCCCTGAAGCTGGCCCAGCTGGAGCTGGAAACGCTCAACCGCGAGCTGGAACAGCGGGTTGATGAGCGCACCGCCGAGGTGCGGCGGCAAGAGGCCACCTACCGGGCGCTGTTCGAAAACTCGCACGACGGAATTTTCCTGTTCTCGCCGGATGGGCGGCTGCTGCAGGCCAACCCGCAGGCGCTGGCGCTGGTGGGCTATTCGCTGGACGAATACCGGGCGCTGATCGCCGAACACCCGCAGGCGGCTGCCCCGTCCGAGCGCCTGCGGCAGGCGCAGGCCAGTTTCCAGGCCGCACTGCAGGGCGAGATCGTCCCGCTGTTTGAGACCACGCTCACACGCAAAGACGGGCAGAAGGTTGATATCGAGATCAACCTTTCGATGGTGCGCGGCGCGGACGGCCAGGCGGCGCTGGTGCAGAGCGTGGTGCGCGATATCACCCTGCGCAAGGTTTCCGAAGCCGCCCTGAAAGAAAGCCGCGACAACCTGCGCGCCGCCAATGCCACGCTGCAGCACGCTGCTCGCCTGAAGGACGAGTTCCTG
>JBJSYW010000254.1:0-11957 GCA_046089985.1 Chloroflexota bacterium | reverse complement strand
AATCCAAACCACAAGCCTAAAGAACCGACCGTGAACCCAGAGACCTTGACCATGAACCCTTATATTGCCGATATCCAGGGCCAGGCAGCTGCGCTGCAGCAGGCCCTGGCGCAGTTCGACTTTTCCGGCCTGGCGGGCCTGGCGCGCCAGCTGCGCGCCGGCGACTTTGACCGCATTCTGATCACCGGGATGGGCGCTTCGTACTGCGCCGGCTACCCGGCCAGCTTGCAGCTGGCTAAGAGCGGGCTGCCGGTGGTGTGGAGCGATGCCGCCGAGCTGCTGCACTACACCCCCGCCCAGCTGACGCGGCGCAGCCTGCTGTGGATCATCTCCCAGTCCGGGCGCAGCGTTGAAGTGACCGCGCTGCTCGACCTGGCCCGGCGCCAGGGGGTGGAGGCGGTGCTGGGCACCACCAACGACCTGTCCAGCCCGTTGGGCCAGGGTGCAGCCGTGGCGATGGCGATCTATGCGGAGCCAGAGCTGACCGTCTCGACCCGCACCTACCTGAACACGCTCGCCTCCACCCAGCTGGCGGCGGTCGCCCTGCTGGGCGAAGACCTGGCCCCGTGCCGGGCCGAGCTGGAGTCTGCCGCCGGCGAAATGGCCGCCTACCTGGCCGATTGGGACGCCCAGCTGGCCCTTGCGGCCGCACGGGTGGGCACGCCGCCGGCGCTGGCCCTGCTGGGGCGCGGTGCTTCGCTATCGGCGGCGGTGGGTGGGGCGCTGGTGTTGGCCGAAGCGGCCAAGTACCCGGCGCTGGGCATGCATACGGCCGAGTTCCGCCATGGCCCGCTGGAGATGGCCGGCCCGGGGCTGACCGTGCTGGTGTATGCCGGGGCCGCCCAGACCGCCGCGCTCAACCGCCGCATGCTGGATGACCTGCTGGCGGGCGGCTCGCCGGCGCTGTGGGTGGCGGTGGAGCCGCCCGCCGGGCTGGATGAGGCCCACTGGCTGCCGCTGCCCCGGGCGCACGGTGCCGGGCTGCCGCTGGTCGAAGCGCTGCCGGCTCAACTGTTGAGCGTCCACCTGGCCCAGGCGCGCGGGGTCACCCCGGGAAAGTTCAAGTTTATCGGCAAGGTCACGCTGGCCGAGTAACCGCGCCGCCGGCCCAGGCCGGCCGGACTCGCTCGCGCCCGCCGCAGGCCGGCCATCCAGCCGGCGCGCGGCGGGCGTGCTCTGTTTGGCCCCCTTATTTCTGATAAAATGAGCGCAGTCTCACACAGGAGGAGCCCGATGGTCAAGAAATTTGCCTGGATGAAGTGGTCCGGTTTGCTTGTGATGGCCGGCTTGCTGCTGACCGCCTGCGGCGCGCCCGCTGACCCGGCTGCCACCCAACCGTCTGCTGCCGGCGGCGGCACGCTGCGCTGGAGCCTGGAAGGCATCAACGAACTACCCGCCCTCGACCCGCCGCTGGCCGGCGCTTCGCAGTCGGTGGGTGTAATCAACCTGGTCTTCGAAGGACTGGTGCGCCTGGACAGCCAGCTCAATCTGGCCCCCGCCGGGGCCGAGTCCTGGGAAGTTCAGGATGGCGGCAAGACTTTCGTCTTCCACATCCGCAAGGATCTCAAGTTCGCCAACGGCGATCCGGTCACCGCCGATGATTTCGCCTATTCGCTCAATCGGGCCTTCAGCCCGGATTTCGCCAACGGCAACGCCGGCTACTACCTGTCAAATATTGCTGGGGCGATGGACGTGACCGAAGGCAAGGCCCAGGCAGTGAGCGGGATCAAAGTACTCGACCCGCAGACGCTGCAGATCGAGCTGATCAACCCGTCGGTCTACTTCCTGTACCAGCTCACCTTCCCGGCCTCCTTTGTGGTGCCGAAGAAAGCCATCGAGGCCAACCCGCAGGGTTGGACCGACACCGCCTATGGCACCGGCCCGTTCATCGTCAAGGAATGGAAGCACAACCAGTCGATCACCCTGGCGCCCAACCCGAACTACTGGCTGGGCAAGCCCAGGCTGGATGCGATCGAGATGCCCTTCATCCAGGATCCAGCCACCGCCCTGAAGCTTTACCAGACCGGTGAGCTGGATATCATGGGCGCTTATAACTTCCCGCTCGACCAGATCGACCTGGTGGCCAAGAACCCCGAGTTCAAGCAGATCAACCAGTTCTTCGTCGCCTACATCGGTTTCAATAATGCCAAGCCGCCGTTTGATAACGTGCTGGTGCGCCAGGCATTTGCCAAGGCGGTTGACAAGGCCACCCTGATCAACAAGGTGATGGGCGGCGGCGTGGTGCAAGCCGATACGATCATCCCGCCCGGCATGCCCGGGTATAACGCCGCTGCGGCCCGCATCCAGGCCTACAACGCCGCCGAGGCACAGCAGCTGCTGGCTAAGGCCGGTTATCCCAACGGGCAGGGTTTCCCCAAGGTGGCTCTGGCGATCAACAACCAGGATCCCAATTACGCCAAAATCTCGGCTGCGCTGCAGCAGATGTGGAAAGAGACCCTGGGCGTCTCGGTGGAGATCAATACTGAAGAGCTGTCCAAGTTCAACGACGACCTGACCGCCACTGCTAACGATCCCACCGGCCCGGCGGCATTCAACTTCTATATCAGCGTGTGGGGCGCCGATTACCCCGACCCGCAGAACTTCGTCTCGCAGCAGCTGCGCACCGGGGTGGGCAATAACAACGGCCACTACTCGAACGCCGAGTTCGACCAACTGGTCGACCAGGCCGATGTCGAGCCGAACCAGACCAAACGCCTGCCGCTCTACCAGCAGGCCGAGCAGATCGCTCTGACCGAGATCGGCTGGCTGCCGCTGTTCTACGGCAAGGGCAGCTACCTGCTCCGCTCCACCGTTAAGGGTCTGGTGATGACCCCGCAGGGCATCTTCCCCATCCAGGACTGGACCCAGGTCAGCGTGGCCAAATAGGTGGGCAGGCTGCTCTGGCAGCGCGGGCTGTCGTTCTTCTTCGTCCTGTTCTCGGTGACCCTGGTCACCTTCGTGGTCAGTGTCCTGGCGCCCGGCGATCCCATCTTGAACATGATGGGTGGGCGCCAGGACCCGGCCCGCTATGCCCTGCTGCGCCACCAATACGGCCTGGACCAGCCGGTCCACCAACAGTACCTGGCCTATATCGGCGGGCTGCTGCGCGGCCACCTGGGCTACTCGTTCAAATATCCTGGCCGCCCGGTGTGGGACCTGATCGCCAACGGCGTGCCGGTCTCGCTGAAGCTGGGCGGGCTGGCGCTGCTGGTCAGCCTGCTGATCGGCGTGCCGGTGGGCATCTGGACCGCCCTGCGTCAGAATCAATGGCAGGATACGGCCGTGATGGCGCTGATGCTGGCGCTGTACTCGGTGCCATCGTTCGTCCTGATCCCGGTGCTGTGGGTGATCGACCTGGCGTTTTATAACGCCGGGCTGCCGTCGCTGCCGGTGGCCGGCTGGGGCAAGCCGCAGAACCTGGTGCTGCCGGTGCTGGTACTGGCGGCCGCCAACGCCGGCTTTATCGCCCGCCTGATGCGCAGCAGCATGCTGGAAGTGCTGCGCCAGGACTTCATCCGCACCGCCCGCGCCAAGGGCATGACCGAAAACCGCATCATCCGCGTCCATGTCCTGCGCAACGCCCTGCTGCCGCTGCTGACCATGCTGGGCCCGGCCACTGCGTTCCTGGTGACCGGGGCCTTCGTGGTCGAAAACCTGTTCGCCATCCCGGGCATCGGTTACCTGTCGGTGCAGTCGATCGGCCAGCGCGATTACCCGGTCATCCAGGCCACCACTATCCTGCTGGCGCTGGCGGTGCTGGTGATGAACCTGGTCACCGACCTGGCCTATGGCCTGGTGGACCCGCGCGTGGGGGCAGAGGAATGACCGCCGCGGCCGCCGGACTGCCGGCCCCCGCCGATGAGCTGCCCGCCAGCCGGCCGTGGTGGGGCTATTTCCTGCGCAACCGCGCCGCTGCGCTGGGGGCCGCCTTCGTGCTGACCGTGCTGCTGCTGGCGCTGGTTGGTCCCACGCTGTACCCGGCCCTGCTGCCGCCCGCCGAGCGCCAATCGCGCAACGGGGTCTACCAGGACTATGACGCAATCCTGGCCAGCCCATCCGCCGAGCACTGGCTGGGCGCCGATTACCTGGGCCGGGATGTGCTGACGCGTCTACTGCATGCCGTGCGCGTCTCGCTGCTGGTGGCGCTGGTGGTGGAGACCATCAACATCCTGCTGGGTGGGGTGTTGGGCCTGATGGCCGGGTACTTCGGCGGTTGGGTCGACATGCTGATCTCGCGCCTGGCCGATATGCTCTTCGCGTTCCCCGGGCTGCTGTTGGCGATCCTGGTTTCGGCCGTCTTTGGCGAAGCTGCGCGGGACTTGTATGGCGGGATGGGCCGCCTGCTGCTGGTGGCTGGGGCGCTCAGCCTGGTCTCCTGGCCGTTGATGGCGCGCCTGGTGCGCAGCGAAACGCTCTCGCTGAAATCGCGCGAGTTCGTGCTAGCCGCCCGCAGCATCGGCGCCAGGGAAACGCGCATTCTGGCCCGGCACCTGCTGCCCAATGTGGCCTGGCTGATCGTTGTCGCTGCCACGCTGGATGTCTCGGCGGTGATCGTCAACGAGGCCACCCTCAGCCTGTTGGGCCTGGGCATCGAAGAGCCGGGCGCCAGCCTGGGGCTGATGATCTTCCGCTCGGTCAGCCACCTGGAGCGCTACCCGCTGCAGGTCTTTATCCCCGCCGCCATGATCACCGGCCTGGTGCTGGCCTTCTCCTTCATCGGCGACGGACTGCGCGATGCGCTTGACCCGCACTCGCGGTAAAATCATCCTATGACCTTCCGAGATTACCTTCACCGCCTGGACGCCTCCGGCGCGCTGGCCCATGTCCGCGCGCCCATCTCCAAGACCTATGAGATCGCCGGGGTGCTCAAACAGATCGAGCCGCGCCCGGCGCTGTTCGAGAATGTCTGCGAATCGCCCTTTCGCGCTGCCGGCAACCTGTTTTGCGGCAAGGCTGCCTTCGCCGACTATTTCGGCATCCCGGTCTCGGGCATCATCCCGTTGATGAGCGCCGCCATCGAGCGCCGCTCGTCGCCGCAGGTGGTCAAAGACGCCCCCTGCCAGGAAATTATTGACCGCCGGCCCGACCTGGACCGCCTGCCGATCCTGCGCCACTGCGAGCGCGACGGCGGCTGTTATGTCTCGTCCGGGGTGGTGATCGCCCGCCACCCGCAGCACGGGCAGAACGCCGATTTTCACCGCCTGATGCAGTTCTCGCCCACCGAGATGGCCGTGCGCGTGGTGCGCTCGCGCCATTTCGACACCTTCCTGCGTGACCTGAGAGCGGTCGATGTGGCGGTGTGCATCGGCAGCGCCCCCAACGTGCTGGCGGCGGCTGCTACCTCGGTTGAACTGGGGGTCAACGAGTTGGAGATCGCCAACGCCCTGGAACCGCTGCAGGTGGTGCGCGCTGCCACCGTGGACCTGCTGGTGCCGGCCGAAAGCGAGTTCGTGCTGGAAGGCACGGTCTACCTGGACCGCACGCATGCCGAAGGGCCGTTCGTCGACCTGACCGAGACCTATGACGTGGTGCGCCAGGAGCCGGTGCTGGTGGTCAAGGCCATCACCCACCGCAAAGACGCCATCTGGCAGGCGCTGCTGCCCGGCGCGCAGGAGCACAAGCTGCTGATGGGCATGCCGCGCGAGCCAACCATCTTCCGCAAGGTTAACGAAGTGACCCGCTGCCTGGATGTCAACGTCAGCCCGGGCGGCTGTTCGTGGCTGCACGCCGTTGTGCAGATCGACAAGCAGGCCGATGACGACGGCCTGCGCGCCATCCATGCCGCCTTTGCCGGGCACCGGTCGTGCAAACACGTCTACGTGGTCGACAGCGACATCGACATCTATGACCCGCTGGCGGTCGAATGGGCGATGGCCACCCGCTTCCAGGGCGACCGCGGTTTGGTGGTGCTGGACCGCTCGCCCGGTTCCAGCCTGGACCCCTCCGCCGCGCCCGGCACGCACGATACCACCCGGGTCGGTTTCGACCTGACCCGGCCGCTGAAGACCGCCGGCAAGGACTTCGGCAAGGCGCCTTTTCCACAGGTGGATTTGGGCAGATTTATCGGTTGAAGGATACTGCGATGGAGCTGACAAACGAAGAGCAGGCAATGCTGGCCGGCGAACAGGGCCCGGCGGTGCAGAAGGCGATGCAGATCCTGTGCGCTCTGGGCGCAATCTACGCGGCGCGCAGCATGACCCTGGTCAGTTCGGTGCAGATCGCCGGGGTGAGCTATGACAACCTGGGCGAAGCCGGGCTGAGCTGGCTGAGCGAGATGGCCGACGGCGGCGGGCAGGCGCGTGTCCTGACCACCCTCAACCCGGCTGGGATCGACGTGGATAACTGGCAGGCGCTGGGCATTTCGGCAGAGTTCGCCGCCAACCAGCAGCGCGTGCTGGACGCCTTTCAGCGCATGGGGGTGGTGGTCACCTGCACGTGTACGCCCTATCTGATCGGCAATACGCCCCACTACGGCCAGCACCTGGCCTGGGCCGAGAGCAGCGCGGTGTGCTACGCCAACTCGGTGCTGGGGGCGCGCAGCAACCGCGAGGGTGGCCCCAGCGCGCTGGCCGCCGCGCTGACCGGGCGCACCCCGGCTTATGGGATGCACCTGGACGAGCACCGCCGCCCGGACTGGACGGTGCAGGTGCAGGCGCACCTGTCGGGTGGGCACACCTTCGGCGCGCTGGGCAAGGCCATCGGCGAGCGCCTGGAAGCCCTGCCGGGCGCGGCGAACCGCAAGACGGTCTATATCCGCGGCGTGGCGCAGGCCACGTTGGAAGAACTGAAGGCTTTCTGCGCCAGCCTGGCCACCTATGGCGGGGCGGCCCTGTTCCACATGCAGGGTGTCACCCCCGAGGTCGCCCTGTACGCCCCACCGCAGGAAGGTTTCACCATCGACCAGGCCGCCCTGGACGCCGCCCTGCGCTCGATGAGCGACGCCGCGCCGGAGCAGGTCGATTTTGTCAGCCTGGGCTGCCCGCACCTGTCGATCGAGGAGATCGCCCGGCTGGCGCGCCTGCTGCACGGGCGCACCGTGCAGCGCGAGTTCTGGATCACCACCGCCCGCGCCACCAAGAGCATCGCCGACCGCATGGGCTACACCGCCATCATCGAAGCCAGCGGGGCGCGCTTCGCCGCCGATACCTGCTGCGTGGTGGCCCCGATCCGCGGCCGCTTCACCGCCCTGGCTACTGACAGCGCCAAGGCCTGTTATTATGCGTACGCTAAAAACAAGTTCCATACCTATTACAGTTCGTTTGAAGACGTTGTGCGGCTGGCAACCCTGCCTGCCGCCTGAGCGCGCCTCCCAGGGCGTGCGATCTGAGGAAAACCGATGAGATTCACCGCTCGCACCATCAGCCCCGGCATCGCCCTGGGCCAGGCCCTGGTTTCCAGCCAGGGGATTTCGTTCTTTGGCGGCGTCGACCCCGATACCGGGACCATCGTCGAGCGCGGCCACGTGCTGGAAGGGCAGTCCATCGCTGGCAAGGTGCTGGTCTTCCCCACCGGCAAAGGCTCCACCGTCGGCTCGTACACCCTCTACCGGTTGAAGCACAACTGCTGCGCTCCGCTGGCGATCGTCAACGCTGAATGCGAAACGATCACCGCGGTGGGCTGCATTATCTCCGAGATCCCATGCATCGACCAGGTCCCGCTGGACATGCTGAACAGCGGTCAGCGCCTGCTGGTCGACGCCGCCGCCGGCGTGCTGGAGATCCTGCCGCCGCACTTCACCCCGCCGCTGCCGCTGCCCGATCCGTTGATCGGCCTGGACGGCTCGTTCACCGAAGAATCCTTCCGCAAGCGCCTGCCCGGCCTGCTGCGCCGGGTGGCCGGCGAGAGCAGCTTGCCCGGCGAATACACCCGGCGTCTACTGGCCCTGGCGGATGAGATCCCCGGCGCGGCGCTGACGCCGGTGGTTGACCCGAATACGCCCGACCTGGCGCCGTGGCAGGACTACGCCGCGCCGCTGCTGGGCAAGACCTGGCTCGAAGCGCCCTGGTTCGCTGCAGAGCTGTACCTGTGGCGGCGCGTGCTGGCGGCTACGGGCTATTTCCAGCCCGGCCCCGGGCAGGGTGTGGACCCGTACCGGGCGCAGAAGCAGGCCGGCCTGGCGGGTACGCGTGAAGCCGTGGCCGCCTGGCTGCCGCGCCTGGAGCCGCTGTACCACACCGGCGCCGGTTATGACGCGCACGCCCAGGCCGTTTTCACCCGCCTGCTGCACGCCGCCGTATGGGGCAACCAGGCCGACCAGAGCGTTTTCCCGGCCGGCGGCGCAGAGCAGCCCGACCGCCCAGACGCCGGCGATTTGACCGCCACGCTGCTGGTGGATGATGCCGCTGCCGTGGCTGCCTACCTGGCCCGCGCCTGCGCCCCGCCGGCCGCCGCCGGTGCAAACGCCGACCGTCCGGCCGCCGGCGCAGACGCATCCGGCGCGCCGGTGACCGTGGTGCTGGATAACTGCGGCCTGGAGCTGGCCTATGACCTGTTGGTGGCCGACTTCTTGCTGAGCCTGGACCTGGCCCGGCCGCTGGTTTTCGAGGTCAAAACCTACCCGATCTATGTTTCAGACGTCACCCCGCAGGACGTGCTGGAAATGCTGGATTACCTGGCTGCCGGCGGCCCGCACCTGGCGCGCTTTGCCGCCCGCCTGTCCGCCGCACTGGCCGACGGGCGCTGGCAGGTGCGCGCCCACCCGTTCTGGGTCTCGCCGCTGCCCTGCTGGGAAATGCCGGCCGATCTGTGGGCCGAACTGCACCGCTCTGTCCTGCTGATCTCCAAGGGCGACGCCAACTACCGCCGCTGGCTGGGTGACCGCCATTGGCCCTTCACCACGCCTTTCGCCGATATCACCGTTTACCGCCCGGCCCCCGTCCTGGCGCTGCGGGTGCTTAAATCCGAGATCGTCAGCGGCTTGCGCCCCGGCCAACCCGCTGCCCTGGATGAAAAAGACCCCACCTGGCTGTATAACGGCCGCTGGGGTCTGATCCAGTTCTCGAATTGACCTGCAAGGATGCTTCTAGCCCGGGCATTCGGGGCCGTTTTCCGGCCCCGAATGCCCTTCATAAACTGCGGGTGTTCCCTGGCTACTGGTGTTCCTTGTGCTGCTTCACCAGCTCTCGGCGCAGCAGCTTTCCCACCGTGGTGCGCGGCAGCGCCTCGCGGAACTCGACGTGGGTGGGGATCTTGAACGGCGCCAGCTGGTCCTTGCACCAGTCCTTGACCTCCTGCTCGCTCAGCGTTTGGCCGGGCTTCACCACCACCCAGGCCTTGACCGTCTCGCCGCGGTAGGCGTCCGGCACGCCCGCCACGCCCACTTCCAGCACCTTCGGGTTGGAGGAGATCGCCTCTTCCACCTCGCGCGGCCATACCTGGTAGCCGCCGGGCTTGATCAACTCTTTCTTGCGGTCCACGATCACGAAATAGCCGTCCGGGTCCATGTAGGCGATATCGCCGGTGTACAGCCAGCCGTCGCGCAGCGTGTTGGCGGTCTCGGTGGGCATATTGTGATAGCCCTTCATCACCTGCGGCCCACGGATCACCAGTTCGCCCGGCTCGCCCTGCGGCACCTCGCTGACTTCGTCCTCCAGGCTGATGATCTTGCAGTCCACATCGGGCAGCGGCATGCCGATCGAGCCGGTCTTGTTCTCGCCCAGCAGCGGGTTGCAGTGCGTAGCGGTGGGCGCTTCAGAGAGCCCGAAGCCCTCGAAGACCTTACCGCCGGTCAGCTTCTCAAAGGTCTCCTTCGTTTCGCGCATCAGCGGCGCCGAGCCGGACAGGCAGGCTTTTACCGAGCGCAGGTTGTACTTGCCGGCCTTGACGTCCGGGTGATTGTTGATCGCGTTGTACAGCGTGGGCACGCCGGGGAACAGGGTAGCTTTGTACACCTCGATGTTCGAGAGCACGTCTTTCAGGTCGCGCGGGTTGGGCGCCAGTACCATCGATGCGCCCATCTGCACCGCCGAGCACAGCCCGGCTACCATCCCGTAAACGTGGAACATCGGGATCGCCAGCAGCATCACCTCTTTGCCCGGCACGGCGATGTGGTTCCAGGCGTTGATCTGCAGCGTGTTGGCCACCAGGTTGCGGTGCAGCGCCACCGCGCCTTTCGAGATGCCGGTGGTGCCGCCCGAGTACTGGAACAGCGCGACATCGTCCGGCCCAACCACCGCTTTCGGGCGCTCGTCGGAAGTGCTGCCTTCGATCACATCGTTCAGCCACATGTCGCCATCTTGCAGCGTGATGCGGTGCCCGTCCTTCACCTCGGTGGCCAGCGTGAACAGCAGCCGCAGCGGCTGCGGCAGCTGCTCTTTGATGTTGCTGGCGATGAGCGTGCGCAGGCGGGTGCGCGACTGCACTTCCTTGACCCGGTTATAGAAATTGGTCATTACAAACATGACCTCTACGCCCGAGTCGTTCAACTGGTGCTCGATTTCATGCGGCGTGTAGAGCGGGTTGGTCGCCACCACCACCCCGCCGGCCTTCAGGATGGCGAAGAAAGCCATCACAAACTGCGGTGAGTTGGGCATGAAGATCCCCACCCGGTCGCCCTTTTTGACTCCCAGGCGGGTCAGCCCGGCGGCCAGCCGGTCGGTGATGCGGTCCATGCGCCGGTATGAGATGCGTGCGCCTTTGAAGACCGTGCAGGCAGTCTTGGGATACTTCTGCGCTGCCTCTTCGAGGAAGCAGAACAGCGGCTGCTGGGGGTAGTCCAGGCTGGGCGGCACCCCCGGGTCATAATGCTTCAACCACACTTTTTCGCTCATCGCATCCTCCCTGGGCCTGCTGCCGCAGCCGCGGCCGCAGGCGCTGTCCAAGCGGTGGATTACTGCGACCAGTTGGTGGGCGTGCGGTCCCAACGGTGGGCGCGCAGCGCCTGGTGCAGGTCGGCAGGCAGCGGGCCGGCCTCGCTGGCGGCGAGGTTAGCCCGCACGTGCTGTTCTTTGCGCATGCCGGGGATAATCGTGCTGACCACCGGCTCGTTCAGAATGAAGCGCATCGCCATCTCCGGCATGCTCATCCCGCCTGGGATCAGCGGGCGCAGCGCTTCGGCGCGCTCCACGCTGCTCTTCAGGTTCTCGGGCACAAAATAGCTGTTGCGCCAGTCGCCCTCCGGCCATCGGCTGTCCAGGGTCAGTGTGCCGGTCAGCGTGCCTTCGTCGAACGGCACGCGGGCAATCACCGCCACATCCATTGCGCGGCAGGCTGGGAACAGCTCGTCTTCCGGGTTCTGGTCGAAGATATTGTAGATCACCTGCACCGCGTCGACCAGCCCGCTGCGCACCGCCCGTACCCCGTTCCACGGCTCCCAGCGGTTGATGCTGATCCCCACTGCATGCAGCAGCCCCTGGCTTTTCAGGCCGGCTATGGTATTGGCCCAGCGCGGATCGTCCGCCCAATCGTCCTCCCAGACGTGGAACTGCACCAGGTCGAAGTAGGGCAGCCCGGCGTTTTCCAGGCTCTTGTGGACATATTCCTCGATATGATCCGGGGGGAAGGTCTGGTCGAGCGTGAAACCGCGCCGGCTGGGCCAGGTGAAGTTCTTGGGTGGGATCTTGGTGGCGGTGTACAGCCGCCGCTCGGGGTTGCCGCGCACCACTTGCCCCAGCAGGCCCTCGCTGTGCCCCGCGCCATAGCCCCAGGCGGTGTCAAAGAAATTGCACCCCAGGTCTACTGACAGCTGCAGAGCGCGCAGCGATTCTTCGTCGTCCGATCCGCTCCAGCCGCCCATGCCCCACATGCCATATCCCACCTGGCTGACCTGCCAGCCGGTGCGCCCAAACCGTCGATAATTCATGCCGCCTCCTTTTGAATTCGAGTTTAGACAAAAAGTAGGGCGGTTCTGCCCTTGAGCAAAACCGCCCCTTGGTAGAAACTTGGAGTTGTGGACAACCAAACATCTACCAAGGAGTACATTAACAAACTAATCGAGTTTCGTCAAGCCATTTATGACC
>JBJSYW010000253.1:0-3793 GCA_046089985.1 Chloroflexota bacterium | reverse complement strand
GCTCGATCTGCGCGCCGAGCGAACGCAGCTTGTCATCCACGCGCTCGTAACCGCGATCGATCTGTCCGACGTTGCGGATCTGCGACCTGCCGGTAGCTGCCAGGGCCGCCAGCACCAGCGACATGCCGGCGCGGATATCCGGGCTTTCCACTTTCTCGCCAAACAGCTCGGTCGGCCCCTGGACGATGCAGCGGTGCGGGTCGCACAGCACGATGTGCGCCCCCATCCCAACCAGCTTATCGATGAAGAACATGCGGCTGGGGTACATCCAGTCGTGGAACAGCACGCTGCCTCTGGATTGGGTGGCTACCACGATGGCGATGCTGACCAGGTCGGTTGGGAATGCCGGCCAGGGCATGGTGCTGATCTCGGGGATGGCGTTGCCCAGGTCAGGCTCCATGGTCAGCTCCTGTTCACCGGGCACCAGGATGTCTTCACCCTCCACCGTCCAGGTTACCCCCAGGCGGCGGAAGACATACGCGATCATATCCAGGTACTGCGGGCCGGCCTGGCGGATGCGGATGCTGCCGTGTGTGACCACCGCCGCGCCGATGTAACTGACCACTTCCAGGTAGTCGGGCCCGACGGTGAACTCGCCGCCGTGCAGCCGGTCCACGCCCTGGATGTGCAGCGTATTGGAGCCGATATTCTCGATCTTCGCCCCCAGGGTGTTGAGCATGTGGCACAGCTCCTGGATGTGCGGCTCGGAAGCGGCATTGCGCAAGATCGTTTCGCCCTTCGCCAGGGCGGCGGCCATGATGGCATTCTCGGTGCCGGTCACGCTGGCCTGGTCGAGCAGGATGTTGGCCCCCTGCAAACGCGGCGACGAGAAGTTGAAGACATGATCGGCGCGGTCATAGTCGACCTGCGCGCCCAGCGCTTGCAGCGCCAGGATGTGCGTATCGACCCGCCGGCGGCCGATCACGTCGCCCCCCGGTGGGGGCAGCATCAGCTGTCCGGCGCGCGCCACCATCGGCCCAGCCAGCAGGATCGAGGCGCGGATGCCTCGGCACAGGTCGGGGTCCAGGCTGGTCGGGCGCAGGTCGGCAGCCTGAATGCGCAGCGAGTTGGGAGCGATCTCTTCGACTGTGGCGCCCAGGCTTTGCAACAGGCCGCGCATCGCCTGCACATCGCGAATATTGGGCACGTTGTGCAGCACCACCGGCTCTCCGGTCAGCAGGGTGGCGGCCAACAGCGGCAGGGCTGCATTCTTATTGCCGGCGGGAGTCATCTCGCCATGCAGTGGAATGCCCCCCTGGATGATGAATTTATCCATGAACTATCTCCGTCAGCGGTGTTTCTGAATGGTTTAGGTGATTTGATCCATTGTAGAGCAAACCGTTCTACCCGGTATAATACCCTTAATTCCACGTCTCTGGCAAGGAGGTATTTCGATGCCGATCGATGGCGCGTTCAGCGGCAGCATGGTGCGGATCGGGCTGGCCCTGCTGTTGGGCTGGCTGACCGGTTCGCTGGTCAATTACCTGGGCGATGTGCTGCCGCGCCGGCGGCGCCTGGTACGCCCGTTCTGCCTGGCCTGCGAGGCGCCGCAGCCCTGGGCGGCTGTGATCCTGCCCGGGCGCTGCGCTGCCTGCCACAGCGGGCGCGCGGGACGGGCCTGGTTGGTGTGGGCGGCCTTCCTGGGCGCCGGGCTGTGGATGCTGCTGGCGCCGCCCGAGCGGTTGGGCAGCCTGCTGGGGCTGTTCTGGCTGGCCTTTTTCGGCCTGGTGATCGTGATCGATATGGAACATTACCTGATCCTGCACCCGGTGAGCCTGTTTGGCATCGCTGCGGCGCTGCCCACCGGCTGGGCGCTGCATGGGCTGCTGCCTACGCTGATCGGCGGGGCAGCCGGAGCGGGGATCATGTACGCCTTCTACCGGTTGGGGTTCCTGTTTATCGGCTGGCTGCGCCGGCGGCAGGGCCAGGCAATTGATGAAGACATCGCCCTGGGTTTCGGCGATGTGATGCTCAGCGCCGTGTTGGGGCTGCTGCTGGGCTGGCCTGGGATTGTCGCCGGGCTGCTGCTGGCAGCCATCCTGGGCGGGTTGGGCGGGCTGTTGTATATGCTGTGGATGGCGGCCCGCGGCGCATATCGCGCTGGGCAGGCCATCCCCTATGGCCCGTTCCTGGCGCTGAGCGCCATCTACCTGCTGTTTTTCCTCCGCTGAGGCGGCGGCAGCCGGAGAGAAAAGAGAGCGCCCGGGCCACTGTGGAAGCGGCCCGGGCGCTCTCTTTTATGCTCGTCGAACGGCTGCGGCTACGCCGGCTGTTCGCCTTTGTTGCGGCCGAACCAGGTGCGCCATTCTTTCTGCTCCCAGACCACCAGCGCCGAGGAGGCGATGAAGATCGAAGAGTAGGTACCGGAGGCCAGGCCGACCAGCAGGATGATGGAGAACTCACGCAGTGTGATGCCGCCGAACAGCGCCAGCGAGAGCAGCATGAACTCCACCGTCATCAGCTGGGTGTTGAGCGAGCGGCCCAGGGTCTGGACGATCGAGTGGTTGACCAGCGTTTCGAACGGCAGGCGGCGGTAGATTGTGCTGTTCTCGCGCACGCGGTCGAAGACCACGATCTTATCCTGCACCGAGAAGCCGATTACGGTCAGCAGCGCGGTCAGGAAGAGCGAGTCGATCTGCCAGCCCCACAGCAGGCTGCCGATGGCGGTCAGCGAGAAGACGATCCCGATATCGTGCAGCATCGCCAGGATGGCGCACAGGCCGTAGCGCACGGCGTGCTGCATGCCGCGGAAGGCGATCGTCATATAGATGGTGACGATCAGGGCCGCAACGCCCACAGCCATGGCGGCGCGCTGGGCCACTTCCCGCCCGATGGTCGGGCCGACGTTTTCGAAGCGCAGCACGGTCACCTCGCTGTTGAAGCGAGTTTTCAGCGCATCGACGATCTGCGTCCGCACGCTTTCTTCGAGCGCGCTGGAGCGGATGTTGTAGCTGCCGACGCTGGTGGTCTGCACCGAAGTGTCTTTCACGCCCAGTTCGGCGTACAGGCTGATGATGTCCGCCGGCTGCGGTTGGGCTGAAGCAAAACTCACCTCGAGCAAACTACCACCGGTAAAGTCGATGGACAGCGGCAGCCGGCCGGTGGCCCCCATCCAACCCAGGGCGACCAGCCCGGGGACGATGATGACCAGCGACAGGATGAAGAAGAAATACCGTTTTCCAATGATGTCGATCATGCGTGCGACCCTCTTAGATGCCAAACCACTTGGCGTAATCTTTCGATTTGAAGTTCATCAGCACCAGCTCCATCAACAGGCGGGTGACGACCAGGGCTGTAAAGAGCGAGACCAGCACGCCCAGGAACAGGGTGATCGAGAAGCCTTTGACGATCGTTGCGCCGTAGTTGCTGCCGAACCAGAACAGGATCGCGCTGGTGATGACCGTGGCGGCGTTAGAGTCGCGGATCGAGGACCAGGCCCGGCGGAAACCAAGGTCGACCGCCTGGCGCAGGGTCTTGCCGGAGCGCAGTTCTTCTTTGATGCGCTCAAAGATCAGGATGTTGGCGTCTAGCGCGCTGCCGATACTCAACAGCAGGCCGGCGATGCCGGGCAGGGTCAGCGTGACCGGGATAAAGCGGAAGATGGCGTAGATGGTCAGTGCAAAGACCAGCATGGCCACATCCGCGACTGCACCGGGCAGGCGGTAATACAGCAGCATGAACAGGATGATGATCGCAAACCCGATCAGGCCGGCGCGCAGGCTGCGGTTGAGCGAGTCGAGGCCCAGGGTGGGGCCCACGGTACGGATCTCAACCACTTTCAGCGGGATGGGCA
>JBJSYW010000252.1:0-9962 GCA_046089985.1 Chloroflexota bacterium | reverse complement strand
GTGCGCCCGCCGGCAGTGCGCCTGCGCCTGCGCCCGGCATACCCGCCGGCGGCGCGCCCACCGGCAGTGACGCCTCCCCCGCCGCCCGGGTCTCCGGCGCACCGGAAACGCCCGCCCCCGCCGCGCCGCCCGCCAACCCGGTGATGGCCGGTTTCTTCCAGGCCCGCCAGGCGGTTAACCCCGCCGCTGCGCCTGCCGCCGTGCCGGCTGCATCGGCGGCGTCAGCCGCTGCGCCTGCCGCGCCGGCGTCCGCTTCGGCGGCTCCAGTCGCCGCGCCGGCGGCTGCGTCCGCCGCGCCGGCGGCTGCGTCAGCCGCGCCAGCGATCCAGGCTCCTGTGAACCAGGCTGCGGCGGAAGCCGCGGCTTTAACTACCGAAACAACCGATACCAAAAGCGAATCATAGCGTAAGCACGACCAATTGAGCAGCAATCTACCTACGAGGGTCAGGCGCACATGGCGAGAACCAAGTATGTTTCGATCCATTCCTTCCGCGGCGGCACGGGCAAATCCAACCTGACCGCCAACCTGGCCGCCCAGGTGGCGCTGGCCGGTCACCGCACGGCTGTGCTGGATACCGACATCCAGTCCCCCGGCATCCACGTGCCCTTCGGGCTGGACGAGAAGAGCATGGGCCGCACGCTGAACATGTACCTGCGCTCCGAGTGCGAGATCCAGGACGTGGCCCTGTGCATCGGCGAGCACACCGGCCAGGCCGCCGGGCGGCGGCAGTTGGCCAACGCCCCGCTGTGGCTGGCGCCCTCCTCGATCAACAGCCTGGAGATCAGCCGCATCCTGCGCGACGGCTACGACATGACCCGCCTGAACGAAGGCATGAAGACCCTGTCTCAGAAGCTCAACCTGGAGTACCTGTTCATCGACACCCACCCCGGGCTGAACGAGGAGACCCTGCTCTCGCTGGCCATCTCCGACCTGGTGCTGCTGATCCTGCGCCCCGACGAGCAGGACCTGCAGGGCACCGCGGTCACCATCGATGTGGCCCGCGGCCTGGATGTGCCCAGCATGCTGCTGGTGGTCAACAAGGTGCTGCGCCGCTACGATTTTGAGCAGATCCGCCGCGATGTCGAAGCCCAGTACGGCGAACCCGTCGCCGGGCTGCTGCCGCTGGATGAAGACCTGATGGACCTGAAGAGCGCCGACCTGTTCTCGCTGCGCTACCCCGACCACGAGTGGTCGGTGGTGGTGCGGCGGATCGCCCGCATGGTGATGGGCGCGGCCTGATGACTTCCAAACGCTGAGGAGAGAGACGCCATGTTATGTTGGAAGTGCGAAGAGCACGCACGTGCAGCCTGTTATTTCTGCGGACGCTTTGTTTGCAAGGAACACGCCAACTATATGCCCACTTTCCTGGCGATGTTCCTGGGCGGTCAAAGCACCCCCAAGGGCCTGGCGGTGGCTAACGTGATCTGGTGCGGGATTTGTGAACCGCAGCCCGAGCCAATCGCCATGCCAGAGTTGTTCTAACGGCAGGAGGGGAGCCATGCCATCCGTTTTTGACCGCCTGCAAAGCCAGCTCGATATCGCCAAGCGCGAAGACGGCATCAGCCCGATTGAGATCGCCGAGCTGCCGCCCAACCTGCGCAAAGTGATGCGCCTGATGATGCGCGAAGTCGTGATGAAGTACACCGACCTGTGCGACGCCATCCAAGAACTGCCCGCCGCCAACCGGCTTGCGCCGGCCGACCTGGACGCAGCGTTGAAGACCCTGGTGGAGCAGAGCTGGCTGGTGCGCTACGGCACGGGCGAGTTCGTTAGTTACAAGGTCAACTTGCGCAAGCGCGCCGGCAGCCGGCTGGATAAGGACATCTGGAGCGCATTGGATTCGCGCATCAGTCCGGCCCCGGCCGGTGGAGCACCGGAAGAAAAGAAGAACGCTTAATTATCTGCCAACGGAGAAGCTGAACATGTCGAAGATCATTTCTGTCCATTCGTTTCGCGGCGGCACCGGCAAGTCGAACACCACGGCTAACCTGGCGGCTTTGCTGGCCCAGTCTGGCAACCGGGTGGGGGTCGTCGATACCGACGTCAACTCGCCCGGCATCCACATCCTGTTCGGCATGGATGAGAACGATATGGTTCACTCGCTCAACGACTACCTGTGGGGCAAGTGCGCCATCAAAGACACCGCCCACGATGTGAGCGCCAACTTGAAGACCCCGCTCAAGGGCAAGGTCTTCCTGGTGCCGTCCAGCATCAAGGCCGGGGAAATCGCCCGCATCCTGCGCGAAGGCTACGATGTCGGCCTGCTGAACGACGGCTTCCAGGACCTGGTGGAAGATATGAAGCTGGACTACCTGATGATCGACACCCACCCCGGCATCAATGAGGAGACCCTGCTCTCGATTGCCATCTCCGATGCGCTGGTGCTGATCATGCGCCCCGACTCGCAGGACTACCAGGGCACCAGCGTCACCGTTGACGTGGCTCGCAAGCTGGGCGTGCCGGCGATGTACCTGGTGATCAACAAGGCCCCTTCGGCCTGGGACTTCAACGAACTGAAGAGCAAGGTCGAGCGCATTTACAACTGCGATGTGGCCGCCATCCTGCCGCACTCCGATGATATGATGATGCTGGCCAGCTCTGGGATCTTCTCGCTGCAGTTCCCCGATCACCCCATCTCACAAAAATACCGCCACCTGGCCAACCTGTTGATCGCTTTATGACCGGCTATGGACACAAAAACCTTCCAACAACTGCAGGTGGAGGTCGACGCCATTGAGGCAATCAGCGGCGTCGATATGAATGAGCTGCTCAATATCTCAGAAGAGCTGCGCGCCCTGTTAGTGTGGATGATCCGCCGGAACGGTTTTACCCTGGAAGACCTGGCCGAGTACATGAGCTGTGAGACGAGCATGGCCCAGGCGCTGCTTGAGCGCCTGGCGCGCAAGCTGCTGGTGGAAGAAATGCAAGATACCCAGACGTTTATCGTGCATGTCGCCTCCAGCCGCACCGGCCGCAAGTACCGCGTATCGGATGATGTTTGGAAGGTTTTTGATTAATGACCATTGCAAATCGTGTCCTGCGCCTGCGCCCGGGTGAGGCGGGGACGGTATTAACGATGGGGCTGGTGTTGATCATCAACTTCCTGGCCCAGCAGATCTCAGAGATCACGGCAATCAGCAACTTCCTCAGCAACGTGGGCGGGAATTGGATCCTGCTCGTCTGGATTGTTGACAGCGTGGTGATCCTGGTATCGATGGGCCTGCAGTCGTTGATTATCGACCGCTTTAACCGTATTCGCCTGATGCGGATCATGATCCTGGTGTTTGGCCTGTTCTTCTTGCTGGTGCGCGGGTTATTTTATATTGGCGCGCCGGACTGGCTGTGCTTCGGCTTGTGGTACCTGCTGGCTACCCAACAACTGGTGTTCTTCCCGGTCATCTTCTGGATCCTGGCGAACGATATGTTCGATATGGCCCAGGCCACCCGCCTGGTGCCGCTGATCACCAGCCTGGGGTTTGTTGGGCGGCTGCTGGGCATCGGGGTCTCGCTGGCTGTGCCGCCGCTGATGTCGCGCTATGCCCTGTTCAAACCGGAGGGCCTGCTGTATGTCAGCGCCGTGCTGTACCTGCTGGCGCTGCTGTCGTTCAGTATCGCCACGCGCAGCACACGCCTGCGCCAGACCACCGTGCCGCACGAGACGGTCAAAGAGACGCTCAGTGAAGGGCGCGATTTCGTGCGCGAGGTGCCGGCTTTCCGCTACCTGGCGATCGGCGCAATGGCCCTGCTGGCCTGCGACGTGTTCATCGAGTTCCGCTTCCTGGTCGCCTCGGGCCAGGCCTACCCCGACCCGGGCAGCTACCAGACCTTCTATGCCCTGTATCGCCTGGCATTGACCGTGCTGGCGATGCTGATCCAGGGTCTGCTGACCAGCCGCATTATCACCTCGATCACGCTGAAGAACACCTTCATGGTCAAGCCGGTGGCCACCTTCCTGGGCAGCCTGCTGATGCTGTTCTCGGCCGGGCTGTTCGGCGCGGTGGGGGGGGGTGATGCTGATGCGCCTGAGCCAGTATGCCATCGACGAGCCGACCCGCAAGTCCTTCCTGTCGCTGGTGCCGGAAGAGCGCCGCGGCCGGGTGAGCATCTTCCTGGAAAGCTACCTGTACTTTGGCGGAACGCTGCTGGGCTGCCTGGTGACCGGGGCAATCGTGCTGGCGGCGGCCCTGGCCGGCCGGCAGGCCGAAGATTACCGTTTTTATATGGCTTTGTCTGTGCTGGTGGCGGGGATTGCCGTGTGGGCCACCCTGCGCATGCGCCAGACCTATGATTCAAGCCTGCTCAACTGGCGCTTGAAACGCCGCCAGCGCGGGCGCAGTGTTTTGGATGGGATCGAGTTCTAAAACATGGATGTCTACGTCGACGAGATCAATTGTCACCTGGGGCAGGGAGTGTTTGCCGGACGGGCCTACCGCCCGGGCGAATTGGTGCTGCGCGTCACCGGAAGGGTGATCGACCACCAGACCATCTTCTCGATCCAGGTGGATTGGGACCGGCATATAGACCCTGATCCTCCGTATAAATACCTGAACCATTCCTGCAGCCCCAACCTGGGCGTTTGCAGTGGCGCAGCCGGCCTTCCCGAGTTGTACGCCCTGCGCGAGATTGCCGCCGGCGAACAACTGACCTTCGATTATGCCATGACAGAGTACTGCCATTACCCGCGCCTCGACCCGCAGCAGGATTTCGACCTGACCTGCTACTGCGGAGCGCCCAACTGCCGTGGGCGGCTGGGGTATTACTCGGAGCTGAGTGAAGCAGACCGGCAGCGCTACAGCGGCTTTATCTCGGCTTATCTGCTGCGGCCGCAGCCTGAGCAGGCGCCGATTATAGGACATCAGGAGTAAACAATGAGTGCTGCCAGCGATACACGTTCCGTGACCGGGGTGAAGTTCAGCCTGCGCTACAAGCTGATCATCGGGTTCTTCCTGGTGTTCAGCGTCCCGTTCCTGCTGGCCTATTACTGGTTCTGGCAGTACAGCACGCAAACCGCCCTGAGCCGCATTGAAGAAGACCTGCGCCATACCCTGGACGGGACCATCCGCGGCATCGACGGCGACCAGTTCGAACAGTTGGTGCGCACTGCGCTGGCCGATGACAGCGGCGTGCCTGGACAGGACCCGCTGTATCAGGCGCACCAGAACTGGCTGATGGGCGTGTACTGGATCCAGCCCAAGGCTTATAACACGTATACCTATATCAAGGGCGACGGGCCGGATGACGTGCGCTGGGTGGGCGACAACTACCGCGAACTGTTCCCCGATCAGGAAAACACCAAGTTCCTCGAACCGTACACCCGCACCCCCGATAGCATGATCCTGGAAGGCTTTGTCCAGCCGACCGTTAACATGACCATCTATACCGACCCGTGGGGGTCGCACGTCTCGGCATACGGGCCGATCAAGAACTCCAAGGGCTACGTAGTCGGCGCGGTCGGGATCGACTTCCGCGCCACCGAGGTCTCGAACGTGCAGCGCGCCATCAACCAGGCCATGCTGATCTCGGGCATCATTGCCATCGTGGTGCTGTTCCTGATCATCTATGCCGTGTCCAACTTCCTGACCACCCCGATCATCAAGCTGGCCCATGCCGCCCAGCGCGTTGGTGAGGGCGACTACAACCAGGACTTCACCACGCTGGTGCGCCAGAACGCGCAGGATGAGATCGACGTGCTGGCGTCCAACTTTGCCGGCATGGTCAGCAAGGTCTACAGCCGCGAGCAGAACCTGCGCAAGCAGGTGGAAGAATTGAAGATCGAGATTGATGAAGCCAAGCGCAGCAAGCAGGTGGATGAGATCGTGGACACCGATTTCTTCCGCGATCTGCAGGCCAAGGCCGACCGCATGCGCGTGCGGCGCAGCGCGGCCGCGGATGGGGCGCCGGCGTCTGGCAGCAGCTCTGCCGCCGGAGAAAGCGAGCGAAATGAGTAAGGTGGTCTCGTTCCATTCCTTCGCCCGCGGGGCCGGGCGCTCGACGTTGGTGGCCAACCTGGCCTACGTGCTGGCTGCCGCCGGCCGCCGCGTGGGCGCGGTGGATGTCGACTTCTATGCCCCCAGCCTGCACACGTTGTTCGGCCTGCGCGAGGGTGAGATCACCACCACGCTCAACGATTATCTGAGCGGCAAGTGCACGCTGGAGCAGACCGCCTATGATGTCGGCCCGGCGTTGGGCCTCCAGCCGCCCGGGCGTCTGCTGGTGATGCCCTCCAGCACTTCGGTGGCCGAGATCATGAACCTGCTCAAGTATCCTTATGATCTGGACGCGCTGAACGGCCTATTGGGCCAACTGGATGAGACGTTCAACCTGGATTACCTGCTGCTAGACACCACCGCCGGCCTGACTCAGGAGTCGATGCTGGAGATGGCCATCTCGGATGTGGTGGTGGTGCTGCTGCGCCCCGACCCGCCCGATTTCCAGGGTACGGCGGTCAGTGTGGAAGTGGCCCGCAAGCTGCAAGTCCCCGACCTGGTGCTGGTGCTGAACTTCAGCGTTTCCGGGCTGGATACCAGCCAGGCAGCCCAGGAGCTGACCGATTGTTTTGACTGCCCGGTGGGCGCAGTGCTGCCCGACAGCGAAGAGCTGCTGTCGCTGGCCAGCACGCGCCTGATCGCCGCCGCCCAGCCGGACTCTGAGTACAGCCTGCGCCTGCGCCAGCTGGCCGCGCAGCTGTTGGAATAACCCGCCCATGAGCTTCGTGATCCCTGCCTTCGATCCGCTGCCCGACCCGGCCGCGGTAGTAACGGTCGCGCAAGCGCGCTTCACCATACTCACCTCGCGCTTGCTGCGCCTGGAGTTCAGCCCATCCGGGGTCTTCGAAGATCACCCCAGCCAGGCGTTCTGGTACCGCCGGCTGCCCGCCCCGGCCTACACGCTGCGTAAGGTGGATGGGAAGATTGAGATCGAGACCGAGCACCTGCTGCTGGTCTACCAGCCGCCGGCTGCCGGCCCGGCGGCCGGTTTCCGCCCCGGCGATCTGAAGATCCTGGTCAAGGCTACCGGGGTCGCCTGGTTCCCCGGCCTGACCCCGCGCCAGGGCGACAACCTGTTCGGCACCGCCCGCACGCTTGACGAAGCCGCCGGCGTCATCCGCCTGGAGCCGGGCCTGGTGGCTCGCCAGGGCTGGGCGCTTGTGGATGATTCGCGGTCGCTGGTCTTCAACGCGCAGGGCTGGCTGGAGCCGCGCAGCCGACCTGCCAACCAGGATTGGTATTTCTTTGGCTTCGGCCACGACTACCCCGCCTGCCTGGCCGACTTCGCCCAGGTGGCGGGCCAGACCCCGCTGATCCCGCGCTGGGCGCTGGGCAACTGGTGGAGTCGCTATTGGGCCTACTCGGCTGATGAACTGCTCGACCTGATGAACGAGTTCCGCACGCGCCAGATCCCGCTCTCGGTGTGCATCGTCGATATGGACTGGCACCTGACCGAGACCGGGAACCTGTCGTCCGGGTGGACCGGCTACACCTGGAACCCGGAGTTGTTCGCCGATCCGCCGGCGTTCCTGGCTGCGCTGCACAGCCTGGGTCTGAAGACCGCCCTGAACCTGCACCCGGCCGAAGGCATTCATCCGCACGAAGCCGCCTACCCGGCCCTGGCGCGCCGGTTGGGCATCGACCCGGCCTCCGAGCAGCCGGCGCCGTTTGACGCCGCCGACCCGGTCTTTATGCAGGCGTATTTCGAACTGCTGCACCACCCGCTGGAAGCCCAGGGGGTAGATTTCTGGTGGCTGGACTGGCAGCAAGGCTCCGGCTCCAGCCTGCCTGGCCTGGACCCGCTGTGGTGGCTGAACCACCTGCATTTCTATGACCTGGGCCGTGACGGCGTGCGCCGCCCGTTCATTTTCTCGCGCTGGGGCGGCCTGGGCAATCACCGCTACCCGATCGGTTTTTCCGGTGATAGCGTGGTGGGTTGGGAAGCGCTGGACTTCCAGCCGGCTTTCACTGCCGCGGCCTCCAACGTCGGCTATGGCTGGTGGAGCCACGACATCGGCGGGCACATGGGCGGCATCGAGGATGATGAACTGTACATCCGCTGGCTGCAGTACGGCGTTTTTAGCCCGATCTTCCGGCTGCATTCCACCAACGTGGCCTACCATGAACGCCGCCCGTGGCGGCGCGGCGCCCAGGCCGAGCGTACCGGCAGCGCCGCCATGCGCTTGCGCCACCGCCTGATCCCTTATCTGTACAGCATGGCCTGGCGCAATCACGCCCAGGCGCGGCCGCTGATCAGCCCGATGTACTATTCGCACCCCGAAGCGGAAGAAGCCTACGCCTGCCCGCGGCAGTACTGGTTCGGCAGCCAGCTGGTGGCCGCGCCTTTCACCCGTCCAATCGAGCCGGCGGTGGGCCTGTCGCGCCAGGTAGTATGGCTACCCGACGGCCTGTGGTTCAACTTCTTTACCGGCGAAGTGCAGTCGGCCGGCTGGAGCACGCAGTACGGCAGCCTGGATGAAATCCCCGTCTTCGCCCCAGCCGGGGCGATCGTGCCGCTGGCGCCGGCGGTGGATTGGGGCGGGGTGGACAACCCGCCGGTTTTGCACCTGTACGCCTTCCCCGGAGCCTCCGGGCGCTTTGAGCTGTACGAGGATGACGGCGAAACCACTGCCTACCTGGAAAGGCGCGGCGCGCTGACCCCATTCAGCCAGGATTGGCAGGATGAGACGCTGGTCTTCACCATTCACCCGGTGTTATTCGATGCCGCTCAAGCGCCGGCTGAGCGCACCTATCACCTGCACCTGCGCGGCGTGCTGCCGCCCGGCTCGATCGCGGTAGAGCGCAGCGGTGAACACCTGGAACTGCAGGCCGGCTATGATCCCGAAACCGACACGCTTTCGCTGGAAGGCGTGACGCTGCGCCCGGTCGATACGCTGGTGGTGCGCCTGACGCCCTTCCCGGGCGTGGGGTTGGTCTCGCGGCGCGATCGCACCCTGCAGCACTTGCGCCAGCGCCTGAACGCCTTCCGCCTGGATACTTGGGTCAAGGCCCGTATTGAGGCGCAGTGGCCGCGCATCGCCGCCGGTCAGGCCGACCTGCGCAGCATCCCGGCGTTGAATGAAGCGCAGACTGCCGCGCTGCAGGCGCTGCTGCGCTCGCGCCCGGCTGAGTACTAATACGGATAGCCATATTCCTGAAAATATATTATTTATAGGAATATGAGCGAACCGCGCATGCGTCTGCCTTGGGGACGGTTCAGGCAGCTGCGCCGGCGTGCAGAAGACCTGCAGCTGCTGGTAGAAGCCGGCCGCGAGTTGAGCAATACCCTGAGCATGGATGAGATCTATACCATCATCCATCGCTTTGTCGCGCACTGTGTTCCGTGCGATAACCTGATTGTCTCCGCGTATGATCCGCTCACCCAACTGATCACCTGCAGCTACCTGCACAGCGAAGAAGGGGTGGTGGATGTCTCGGCTTTCCCCCCCATCCCGCTCGAGCCGGAAGGCCAGGGCACGCAGAGCCTGGTGATCCGCAGCGGTCAGCCGCTGCTGCTGCCCGATTACGAAGCCAGGCGTCGCTCGGCCCGGAACGCGTACTTTTTTGACGAGCAAGGCAATATCCTGGTCGAATCCCAGGTCGCCGAGGATGAGTCGATTCCGCGCTCGGCCTTGCTGGTGCCGCTGCTGCAAGACGGGCAGGTGGTGGGGGTGCTGCAGGTGCTCAGCAACACCCTCAACGCTCACAATGCCGATCACCTGCGCTTCCTGGAAGCGCTGGCCTTTCGCGCCACCTCGGCCCTGTCGAACGCTCGCCTGTTCCAGCGTTTGCAGGCAGAGTTGGAAGAGCGCCGGCGGGCGGAAGACGAGATCCTGCAGCTGAACGCGAACCTGGAGCAGCGCGTAGCCGAGCGCACGGCTGACCTGAGCCGGTTGAACGCCGAGCTGGAGCAGGCTGTTCGCACCAAAAACGAGTTCCTGGCGACGATGAGCCATGAACTGCGCACCCCGCTG
>JBJSYW010000251.1:0-6538 GCA_046089985.1 Chloroflexota bacterium | reverse complement strand
GTTGGCTCGAAAATCCAGAATCTGCCTGGATTCAGGTGGAGGAACTTTCTTTGACTGCTTGACAAATATAGGGGTTCTATGTAAAATAAGGGCCGCTTTGGAAAGTAGAACCCCAAAGTTCAGGCCGAGATAGCTCAGTTGGTAGAGCACATGACTGAAAATCATGGGGTCACCAGTCCGATCCTGGTTCTCGGCACTCTCGGCCAACAAAAAAAGGTCGACTCACGCGGGCTTAGTTCACTTGGTAGAACGTCTCCTTGCCAAGGAGAAGGTCACGGGTTCGAATCCCGTAGCCCGCTCTTTTTATTTTAGCCTGACGATTTGGCGACGTGGCCAAGTGGCAAGGCAAGGGTCTGCAAAACCCTGATCACGGGTTCAAATCCCGTCGTCGCCTCTTATGCGAAAAAAGCGCAGCGGTCCCCATGGGGACCGCTGCGCTTTTTTGTTCCGGCAGCGCCGCCGCAGGCGCAGCAGCCCGGCTCAGGGGATGGCGAGCATGCGGCTGCTCTGTTTCAGCACCGCCCGGTAAGCCGTCTGCTGGCGATACAGGTTGGTCATGGTTTCGATCAGCCCGGCTTCGGGGCGCGGGCCGGTATCACGCGCGCTGGGGCCTTCACGCGCCGCCAGCAGTTCGGCGAACAGCGCCGGAAGGTCGGTGCGGGCATCGTCCAGCAGGCCGGCCTGCTGGCTGGCTGCCTGCTTGAGCGCCACCGCGGCCAGCAGGCGGTTGCCCTGGGCCAGCTCGCGCACCTGGACAGCCAGCACCTGGACGCCTTCCTGCAGCCGTTCGATCGTGCGCAGGTCGTCGGCGTCTATTTCGACCGGGCTGCCCGGCGGCAGCGCCTGGCGGCGCGCTTCTGCCAGGCTTCCCAGCCGGTCCAGCAGCGCTTCTTTATGCTCCGCCAGGGCCAGCAGGCGCGGCACATCGCCGCGCACCAGCGCCTGGCGCTCTTCAATCGTCAGGTGGAGCAGCGACTGGGAAGACCTGAATTCGCGCACCAGGCTGTTTTTGAGGGCGTAGAGCGTATCCTGTCCCATAGTTAGCCCCCAATTTAACACATCCGCCCGGAGAAATGAATAAATTGACTGTGAAACCCCGGTAAATTACCAATAAAAGAAGAGTTATTAACGTTGTCTCCCCAATGGCAAAGCCATTGGGGAGACAACGAGGCTGTTACATGCGGCCGGCGAGCCAAGGGAGACAACGAGGCTGTTACAGGCGGCCGGCGAGCCAGGGGAGACGACCAGGCTGTTACAGGCGGCCGGCGAGCCAGGGGGAAATGCATTAATCAATTCCGGCGGGACGGCTAGGAGCCGACGGTGTAACCGTAGCCGGGGACGGTGCGGATGAAGCGCGGGACGCGCGGGTCTTCTTCGATGCGTTCGCGCAGGTTTTTGATGTGCACGCGCACCAGGTCAGGGCTGCCGGTGTCGGTCGGGTAGTCCCACACCTCGTCCAGCAAGCGCCCGGGGGAGAAGATTTCACCCGGATGGCACATCAGATGGTGCAGCAGCTCGTACTGCACCGGGGTCAGGCGCACCCGGCCGCGGTTGGGGGTGACCAGCTCATACGAGCGAGTGTCCAGCAGATATTGGCCGACGCTGATACGATAGCGCTCGCCGGGCGGGCTGCCCGCCTCCGGCTCGACCGGGGCAGACTGGGCAGCCGGTTCAGCCTCCAACTCATCCACTTCTCCGGTGGAGCGCCGGGCGCGGCGCAGGATCGCCCGCAGGCGCAGGATCAACTCGTCGATGTTGAACGGCTTGCACAGGTAGTCATCCGCGCCGGCGTTGAACCCGGCGATCTTGTCATCGTCCTTGATCTTGGCGGTCAGGAACAGGATCGGCACTTCGATCAGCAGCGGGTCGGCGCGCATCTCACGGCAGACGGTATAGCCGTCCATGCCGGGCATGATGATATCGAGGATCACCATATCGGGCGTGCGCCGGCGGGCGGCCTTCAAGCCTTCGACGCCGCTGTTGGTGACCAGCACGCGGAACTCATCCCCGCGCAGGCTGCGCTCAATGGTGCGAGCGACGATGTCATCGTCTTCAATGACCAGGATATGGGCTGGTTCCATGGCCTATCGGGCCTCCTCGCCAGCGCTGCGCGCCACCAGGCATTCGTTCAGCATGTCCGTCGTGTACCGGCGGTGCCCGCCGGGTGTGCGAAGCGAGCGCAGCCGTCCGCTGCGCTCCATGCGGTTTAACGTTGATAGGCTCACCCGCAGGTAATCGGCTGCCTCGCGAGCAGTAAGCAGGGTGAGCTTCTGAGCAGGAGGGGGTAAGGGTCTTTCCATCGGCCTGCGTCCCTATTGCAGCAACAAAGGTACTGGCTTCTTCAGAGGGATATCATAAGCCCGGTTATAGGGAAGCGCCATAAAGACCATGTAAAGATTGCCCGCTGGCGGGCCAATTCCTCGCTCAGATCGCAGCAAAACCGGTCAAATTATATCAAATCGTGTCAGCCACCGGTTGGCCCGCCCAGGATTCCGCCTTCGGTCAGGCGGCGCATATCGGAAAGGGCCGCTTCTACCTCCGCCGGGGTGACCGGGCGATCTTGGTCGCGATGGCGCAGCTCGCCGGCGGCGGCTTTCTCCACCGCCAGCTGGCGCACCGTGCGCCCACCTGCCAGGGCTTCTTTCACCAGTTTCGCCCCGCTGGTGTAGCCGATCAGCGGGTTGAGCGCGGTGACCACGATGGCGTTGCGCTCCAGCCAGCCCTCGGCCCGCTCCCGGTTGGCTTGCAAGCCGCGCACCGCTTTTTCGGTGAAGGCGCGCACCGCCCCAATCATCACCTGCATCTCTTCAAACAGGTTGTGGGCGATGACCGGCATCATCACGTTCAACTCCAGTTGACCGGCCTGGGCCGCCAACGCAACGGTCAGGTCGCAGCCCTGTACGTGAAACATAGCCATATCCAGCATCTCAGCCAGCACCGGGTTGACCTTGCCGGGCATGATGCTCGATCCGGGCTGCACCGGCGGCAGGCGCAGTTCATCCAACCCGGTGGACGGGCCAGAAGCCAGCAGCCGGAAGTCGTTGGCGATGCGGGTCAGCGTGATCGCCAGCGTACGCAGCGCAGCCGAGAAATCGGCTGCATCAGCCATCGACTGCATGCTCTCAAACAGGTTGTCGGAGGTGTACAGGTCGATATCGCTCAACTCCGACAGGTGGTGTACCATGCGGTGGTGATACTCGGGGTGAGCGTTCAGCCCGGTGCCGGCGGCTGTGCCGCCAATGCCCAGCCGACGCAGCCCTTCCGCCGCCCGGCGGATGCGCTCGGCGTCGCGCTCAACCGCCCGGGCGTAGCCGCCGAACTCCTGGCCCAGGCGCACTGGCACGGCATCCTGCAGGTGGGTGCGCCCGGATTTGACGATGCCATCAAACTCGGCCGCTTTCTGGCGCAGGGCACGCGCCAGTTCGCCCACCACCGTCAGCAGTTCGTCCAGCCGCCACAGCGCCCCCAGGCGGATGGCGGTGGGGATGGTATCGTTGGTCGATTGGGCCATATTGACATGGTCATTGGGGTTGACCCGGTATTCGCCCAGCGCGCCGCCCAGCAGCTGCGTGGCACGGTTGGCGATCACTTCGTTGGCGTTCATGTTGTGGCTGGTGCCGGCCCCGGCCTGGAACGGATCGACTACAAACTGGTCATCCCAGCGCCCGTCGATCACCTCCTGGGCGGCCTGGATAATCGCCCCGGCGCGCAGCCCGTCCAGCAGGCCCAGGTCGCGGTTGACTTCGGCCGCGGCGCGCTTGATCAGCGCCATCGACCAGATGAACGCTCGCCACGGTCGCAGCCCGGTAATGGGGAAATTCTCCACCGCCCGCTGGGTCTGCCCACCGTACAGAGCGCCCGCCGGCACGCGCACTTCGCCCAAAGAATCACGTTCAACCCGGTATTGCATGTCCACGCGTCTGTACCTCCACGATTGGTCTGGCAGAAATTATACTCGATAGGTCCGGTAAGCTCGAAACGCGACCTATCAAACGATGGTAAAATACCTTCAACCTGCCGCGGGCGGGCGTCCAAACCAACCCACAGGGGAATTTCTCCACCCATGCTGTTAATCCATTCTGCATCTCAACTGCTCACCCTCTCGGGCGGCCCACAGCGCGGGCGAGACCTGGGCCGCCTGTCGATCGTGCCCGATGGGGCGGTGCTGATCGACCAGGAAAAGATCATCGAGATCGGCCCTTCGCCTGAGCTGCGCGCCCGTTATTCGAACCAGCCGCAGTTGGACGCCGGCGGCAAAGTGGTGATGCCGGGTTTTGTTGACCCGCACACGCATGCCATCTGGGCCGGCGACCGCTCAGCCGAGTTTGAGATGCGCCTGCAGGGCAAGACCTACCTGGAGATCCTGGCTGAAGGCGGCGGAATCCTATCCACCGTGCGGGCCACCCGCACCGGCTCGATGGAAACCCTGCTAGCCGAGACCCGCCCGCGCCTGTGGAGCATGTTCACCTGCGGCACCACCACCGCCGAGGTCAAGACTGGCTATGGGCTGCGCACCGCCACCGAGCTGCGCATGCTGCAGGCGCTGCTGGAGCTGGACAAGGAAGGGCCGCTGGAAATCGTGCCCACCTTCCTGGGCGCGCATGCCATCGCCCCCGAGTTCAAAGACCGGCCGGAGGATTACACCCAACTGATCGTCAGCACCATGCTGCCGATCCTGAAAGACTGGTGGCCGCACCAGGCGCCCTACCACCCGGCTCCCTTCGTGGACGTGTTCTGCGAGACCGGCGCGTTCAGCCTGGAACAGTCGCGCGCCATCCTGGAGCAGGCCCAGGCGCTGGGCTTCCCGCTCAAGATCCACGCCGACGAGTTCGATAATCTGGGCGGAGCGCGCCTGGCGGCCGAACTGGGCGCGGCCTCAGCCGACCACCTGGTCAAGACCAGCCCGGAAGACATTCAGGCCCTGGGCCGCAGCCATACTGCGGCGGTGGCGCTGCCCTGCACCCCCTTCGGGCTGGCCGAGCAGCATTACACCCCCGCCCAAGACCTGCTGGATGCCGGGGCGCTGCTGGCGCTGGCAACCGATCTGAACCCCGGCACGGCCTGGTGTGAAAACATGCAGTTCTCCATCGCCCTGGCCTGCCGCTATATGAAGCTCACCCCGGCTCAGGCCATCGCCGCCGCCACAATCAACTCGGCCGCCGCCATCCAGCGCGCCGAGCGCATCGGCTCGATCGAGCCGGGCAAACAGGCCGACCTGCTGATCCTGAACGTGAACGATTATCGCCACCTGGGTTATCGCTTCGGCGCCAACCTGGTGCAGACGGTGATCAAAAAAGGCCAGGTCTTCCCGGTGTAGGCCGCCATTCCAGAACTTCCTTTACCCATAGAAACCATCCCATAAAACCACCATGCCCACCATCGCTCAAGCAAAGAACTGGTATCCATCCAAAGACCCGGTGCACGGTTTCGACCACGTCATGCGAGTCTACATGCTGGCCGAGCAAATCGCCCAGGCCGAAGGCGCCGACATGGGGATCGTGCGGGCAGCCGTGCTGCTGCATGACGCCCAGGACCCCGACCGCCCGCGGTTGAAGCGGGGTACGCACCAGCTGGCGGCGGCGGCAATCGCCCAGTTGATCCTGGTGAACGAAGGCTGGCCGGCGGGGCGCATCAGCGCCGTCGAGCACTGCATTCGCTCGCACCGCTTCCGCGACCCCAAAGAGCCACCGCAGACCCTGGAAGCCAAAGTGCTGTTCGACGCCGATAAGCTGGACGCCATCGGCGCCATCGGGGTGGCACGCGCCATCGCCTACGCGGCCTCGCACAGCCAACCGGTCTACGCCACGCCATCCGAGCAGTTCTTGACCACCGGCGAACTGGAGCCGGGCGAGCCGCACAGCGCCTACCACGAGTTCCGCTTCAAGCTGGTCAAACTGAAGGACCGGCTGTACACCGAGACCGCCCGGCGCATCGGCGAGCAGCGCCATTTCGAGATGGTAGCCTTCTTCGAAACGCTGGCGCGCGAGGCCACCTGAAAGCGGCTCTCAGCACCGGCTACGTTACAATTCCGTAAATATTCGCCCGGGAGTATTGCTTCCATATATAAACGCGGCTAGAATCGCCCCATGAATATCCCGTATGGTCCCATCCTTGTCGTCGAAGATGTGCCGCATATCCTGGAACTGCTGCAGGTCACCCTGGCCTTTAAGGGCTACCCGGTGATCACGGCGCGCAACGGGCAGGAGGCGCTGGAGCGGATCGAGCAGGAACACCCGGCGATCGTAATCACCGATATCCTGATGCCCAAGCTGGATGGGTTTGCGCTGGTGCACCGCCTGCGCAGCAACCCGCTGACCAACCGCATCCCGATCGTGTTCCTGTCCGCCACCTATGTCACCCCGGAAGACAAGACCTTCGCCCTCAGCCTGGGGGCGGTGCGCTTCCTGGAAAAGCCGGTTGACACCGAAGAGTTCCTGCTGACCGTCGCCGAGGTGCTGACCGCCGGCCCATCGACCGTGCCGCAGCCGATGGGCGACCAGCAGTTCTACAAGGGCTACCGCGACCGGCTGGAGACCAA
>JBJSYW010000250.1:0-7790 GCA_046089985.1 Chloroflexota bacterium | reverse complement strand
CTTCCGGCGGTGCGTAGCGCGGCCGGCATACCCGGCCGGCAGCCATGCGCGGAACGGGCGGTCAATCCACCTGATCGGCGCAGGCGATCGTCCCGCCCGGCGCGAAGTTGCTGGCAAAGTATTCCACCGCCTGCGGGCGGTCCATACCACCCGCGTCAGAGAGCAGCAGCTGCTCGCCAAAAGCAGCGAAATCTTGCACGATGCGTTCATAACGATAATACGCCAGCGCCGCCCGGTTCACCGGCAGCAGCGCGGCTTCCGGCGCGGCATAAGCCTGGTAAAACTGCTCCGTTTCGAGCGGCGAAGGCCACAGCCGATCGATCCCCGCGCCGATGAACATCAGGTCGCATTCGCGCGGCGCCAGGCGCGGCGCGTCCCATTCGACGATAAACAACCGCCCGTCGCCGGCGACCAGCAGGTTCCAGGCGTGCAGGTCGGTATGGCAGATGACCCAGTCGTGCGGCGCGGCTTGGTCAGCCAGCTGCCGGGCCAGGTCTTCCGCCCGCCGGGTGACCCGGTCAATCTCGGCCCGCTGCCGGCGCATCAGCGCCGCCAGGCAGGCAGCGGACGGATCTGCAAACGCCTGTCTTTCCACCAGCGCCTGGAAGCGGCGCACCTGGCTGCGAAACCGGCCATCAAAATCTTCACGCGGCAGCTGGTCCAGCTGCGTCTGGGGAGGGCGGGCCTGGTGGATCGCTCGCAGCGCCGCCCCCAGCGCCGCCCGCTGGGATGCGCTCAACCCCACCTGCCCGGCGTCTGCGCCGTCGACGAACGGGTATACCAGCATCGTCCAACCGTCCAGCGCCAGCCAACCAGCGCCGCTGACCGTCTCCAGAGGCGCCAGCACCGCCGTGCAGCCGGCCGCCAACAGCCACTGCGCCAGGCGCAGCGCCGCCGGGTTGAATGTGCGCCGCAGCTTGATAAAATATGAGCGACCATCGCCCGTCACGGCGTGGAACACGGCTGTGCCAGAATCGGCGCCCAGCGGCAAGAACTCCACCTGCTCGGCCTGGAGCATCCAACCCCGGCGCAGGCCGTCCAGCAGCAGATCATCGTGAACGTCCGGTCGCTCCAACATCCGGCTGTCTCGCTTACGGGCAGAGAATTTTCTCGATCACAGCCACCAGGCGCTGCAGGCTGAACGGCCGGGCAAGATATGCGCTGGCCCCCGCCTGCATGCAGCGCTCCTGATTCCCTTCCATCACCAATGCGGTGACCGCGATCACCGGGACCGCTGCCAGGCGGGGATCGGGGAGGGCGCGCAGCCGGCGGGTGGTCTCCAATCCGTCGATCCCGGGCATCTGAATGTCCATCAGCACCAGGTCGGGTATATCGCCGGCGACTTGCTCCAGAAATTCGATCCCATTGGTGTAGGTAAGCACCTCATATTGATTCAGGCGCAGCATATCGGCCAGCGGCTGGACATTACCCGGATAATCATCGACAATCGCCAGCCGGGCCAGCGCTTCCCGGCATTCCAATGCCGGCGGCTGCACCGGCTTCACCGGGCTGTCGGATGTAAACCTGGGCTCCAGCGCCGGCAGCGTGATGGTGAAGCGGTTGCCCTGCCCCGGAGCGCTTTGCACGTGCAGACTGCCGCCGTGCAGTTCCACCAGGTTCTGCACCTCCGCCATGCCCGATCCGCTGCCCGCCAGGCGCTCCCCGGACGCGCTCTGTCGTTCAAGCGAATGAAATAACCGCTCCAGATCGGCGCCGGTAATCGCCTCACCGCTGTCCCATACGGTAATCTCGACCCGGTTGATTGGGAAATTACGGCGCCGGTTGCTATCTGAATCATCAGACCCCAGCACATCCAGGCCAATCTGGGTTTTTTTCGGGCTAAATTTAACCGCATTGCCCAACAGGTAGACCAGCGCCCGGGTCAACCGACGCCGGTCAACGGACACCAGCATATCGTTCGGGCTGATGCTGTAACTCACCCGCTGCTTCTTCTGCGAAGCGCTGTCGTAGATCGCTTGCAGGCTTGCACGGCAAATCTCATTCAGCGGGCACAACTCAATCAGCAGTTCATCAGGAACGGCAGAAGATTCGGTCTCTGGATGATCAGACATCATCGCTTGCCCTTTTTAACGGTCCACGGTTCTTATCCCGGCTCTAAAATCTATTTGGATAAAATTATACTGCACACGCCATAAAGGAGTTGCGTATTTTTTTGCGCCCGATCCTCGTTTGCCGGTTGAGGCCCAGGTTTAGATCGGGCGCGCAAAATTCGAAACCCTGGTAAAATTTATACACAATTAATTGCGCGTTCACCCCTAATTGACCAACCGGTATTGGCGTCAGAAGCGGAGCTGGTATGCGCTGTCGCGTGTGTGAGAGCGAGGCAAGCCCGGGAGCGAAGTTTTGCGCTCAGTGCGGCGCGCTGCTTCCGGCTGCCTGCCGGGAGTGCGGTCAGCTGCTGGCCGATGGGGCGCGCTTCTGCCAGCACCGCGGCGCGCCCGTGACAGCTGCGCCCGCCAGAGAAACACCCCCGCCGCCTGCCCCGGCCCCAGCCGGTTACGAACGCCGCCTGATGACAGTGTTGTTCGCCGATATCGTTAATTTCTCCACCCTATCCGAGTTCATCGATCCCGAAGAGCTGTTCGATATCATGCGCGGCGCCTACCCGTGCCTGCTTGAGCCGGTCAAGCGCCTGGGGGGGACGCCGGTGCAGATCCTGGGCGATGGGCTGCTGGCTTTTTTTGGCTACCCCGCCACCGATGAGAGCGACCCCGAGCGGGCGCTGCTGGCTGGGTTGGAGATTACCACCCGCATCCGCGGCTACGCCGCTCAACTGGCGCAGGCCGGCCCAATCCGCGGGTTCAACGTGCGCGTCGGCATTAACACCGGGTTGGTGGTGGTCGGCGAGATGTACCCCGACCGGCGGCTGGAGTCCTCCGCCCTGGGCGATGCAGTCAACCTGGCGGCCCGGCTGCAGGGCATCGCCCCGCCGGGCGGTGTGCTGTGCAGCCGCGAGACCTACCGTCACGTGCGCGGCCTGTTCGACGTTCAACCGCAGCCGCCGGTAGCGGTCAAGGGCCGCCAGGGGCTGGTGCAGACCTACCTGGTGCTGCGGCCCAAACCGCGCCCCTGGCACATCCGCACCCGCGGCGTGGAAGGCGTGGAAAGCCCAATGATCGGCCGCGAGCCGGAACTGCTGGCGCTGCAGAACCTGTACCAGGATGCCATCCACGGCGGTGAGCCGCGCCTGGCGCTGGTGACCGGCGAAGCCGGGCTGGGCAAGTCGCGCCTGCTGGACGAATTCATCGCCTGGGTGGATCTGCAGCCGGAAACGGTGATCGTGCTGCGCGGGCGGGTGACCCCCAATGCGCCCAACACCCCCTTCAGCCTGCTGCGCGACCTGTTCGCCAACCGCTTCGAAATCCTGGACAGCGACCCGCCGGCCCAGGCGCAGGACAAGTTCCGCCAGGGTATGCAGGGCCTGCTGGAGGCGCATCAGGCCGATATCGTCGGGCAGATGGTCGGCTTCGATTTCTCCGGCAGCCCGGCTGTGGCGCGCCTGCTCGGCTCCAGCTCAATCGCCCAGATGGGCACCCTGTACCTGCTGCGCTACTTCCGCCGCCTGGCGGCGCACCCGGCGCTGCTGCTGCTGGAAGACCTGCACTGGGCCGATGATAGTTCGCTTGATCTGCTGGCGCGCCTGGCTGTAGAGCTGGCCGAACCGGCCCAGGCGCAGATCATGATCGCCTGCGCCGCCCGCCCCGAGCTGTTTGAGCGCCGCCCGGCCTGGGCCGACGGCGTTGGCGCAGTCCGGCTGGAGCTGCGTCCGCTGTCGCGCTCGCGCAGCCGGACACTGGTGGGCAATATCCTCAGCCACGTATCGCCGCTGCCGGCTGCGCTGGTCGAGCGCGTGGTGGAGGAAGCCGAGGGCAGCCCGTTCTTCATCGAAGAGCTGATCCTGATGCTGATCGAAGAAGGCGTAATCGAGACCGGCGACCTGGCCTGGCAGATCCACCCGGAGCGGCTGGCGGCGCTGCACATCCCACCCACGCTGGCCGGTCTGCTGCAGGCCCGCCTGGACGGGCTTCCGCCGGCCGAACGGGCCGTCTTGCAGCGCGCCGCGGTGGTCGGGCGGGTGTTCTGGGACGCTCTGGTAGCGCATCTGACCGCCGACCCCGCCGAAGCCGCTAAGGTGGACCAGCGCCTGGCGGCGCTGGCCGAGCGCGAGCTGATCTACCGCCGCGAGCGCTCATCCATCGCCGGGGCGCAGGAGTACGCCTTCAACCATGCCCTGCTGCGCGACGCCGCCTACGAGACCGTGCTGCTGAAGCAGCGCCGCGCCTATCACAGCCAGGTAGCGCAGTGGATCGAGGCGCAGGCCGGCGAACGGCTGGAGGAGCACCAGGCGCAGATCGCCGCGCACTTCGCCGAAGGCGGCCAACCGCTGCCGGCGGCAGATGCTTACACACGCGCCGGGGAGCGCGCCCTGCAGCTTGGCCTGCTGGGCGAAGCCCGCCGGCTGTTCGACCAGGCGCTGGCCCTGGTCACCCCCGACGATCTACCACGCCGCTGGCGAGCGCTGTTCGGGCGCAGCGAGGTGCTCAGCTGGTTGAGCGATATCCCGGCGCGCCATGCCGATGATCAGGCGCTGCTGGCGCTGGCCCAGCAGACCGGCGACCCGCACTGGCTGGCCTGGGCGCATTTCCGCATCGGCTGCCAGGCTCAGGTGGAGGGGCACTACGAACAAGCCCTGGCGTCGATGCAAGCAGCCCTGACCACGGCCCGGCAGTCCCACAGCCTGGCCGACCAGGCCTCGATCCTGCCCATGCTGGTGTTCGTGCTGGCCCGGGTGGGCGACCTGCAAACCGCCGGCGAGCTGGTCGAGCCGGCGCTGGCGACCGCCCGCCAGACCGGCGACCTGAACCTGGTCAGCCGGGCGCTGGCCAACCTGTCCACCTACTACCTTTCGGTGGGCGACCTGCCCAACGGGATCGCGCTGCTGGAGCAGCAGGTCGAGATCTGCCACCAGCGCGGCTACATGGTGGGAGAAGCCCTGGGGTTGAGCAACCTGGGTTATCAGACCCTGCTGTTGGGACGCTTTGCCGCCGGGCGCGAGATGTTGGAGCAGGCGCTGCAGCTTGCGCGCGAACTGGGGGCGCGCCACATCCAGGCCTACTGCATGCTCAACCTGGCCCTGGCCGACTGGCGCCTGGGGGCGACCCAGTCTGCCCTGCAGACCCTGCAAGCCAGCCTGCCCGACTTGGAAGCCACCCGAGACCGCATCGGCCTGGCTTCGCGCCTGCTCTACCTGGGGTTAGTCTATGAGCAATGCCGCAACCTGCCACAGGCCGAGGAATCTTATTCCCAAGCGCTGGAAATGTTCACCCAGGCCGAGGCTGCGCCGCAGGTCATCGATGCGCAGGCCGGACTGGCGCGCATCGCTCTGCTGGCTGGGGCCGAGGCGGGTATTACCCCCAGCGCACAGGCATCCGCCCGCCAACGCCTGCAAGCACGCGTCGACCAGGTGGCCGGCTTTCTGCAGCAGCACAGCCCGCAGGGGCTGGAACTGCCGCTGCTGGCCTACCTGACCTGCGTCCAGGTTTACCAGGCGCTGGCCGACCCGACCGGCGCGGCCTGGGCGATCCAGGCCGGGCAGGCCGAACTATCCGCCCGGGCGCAGCGCCTGAGCGATCCACTGGCCCAGGAGACCTACCTGGACGCCATCCCCGAACATCGCGAGCTGCTGCGGCTGGCAGCCGCTCGGCTATCCGCTTCGGTCACTACAGGAGGAAACCCATGATCGTACCTGAAGACCCGTATCCGTATTTCCGGCTGGTCATCCCCCAACAGCTGCTGGACATAGGCTACCAGGTGGCAAGCCTGAATAAGCCGATGGTCAAGATGCGCAGCCAGGCCAACTTCACCCCATTCCGCTACATCGCCAATCTGGCTGTGACCAACAAGCCCTTCAGCGACCCCAACCTGCTAAACAAGGAAGATTTCATCTGTGAGTTCGACCCGCCGATCACGCTGGAGATCGAATATACCTTCAAAGACCTGTACCGCTGCGTGGTGATGGGCAAGCACCTGCGCCTGGGCCTGTGGGACGGCGATGAGTGGGTGGTGCTGAACCAGATCGCCGATGAGTTCATTCTGCACGCCCCAGACCGCAACAACCGCGGCCTGTGCACGGTGACAATCTCATCCTGGCCCGGCGATCCGCCGCTGGCCTGGGGTGGGTAAATCCGGGAGTATAATAGCCGCAAATTCACACCACACTCTGGAGGCCTATCTATGCACAAAATCACCATGCTCGGCACCGGGCTAATCGGGATGTTCTACACCATGACGCTGCACGGGCGGCGCTCGCGCGATCAGGTTGCAGTGGTCTACTCGCGCAGTGCGGAACGGGCGGAGAAGTTCGCCAAAGAGTGGAATATCCCCCGCTCCACCAATGATATGAAAGCCGCCATCGAAGACCCCGAGACCGATGTGGTGGTGATAGGGCTGCCGAACAATCTGCACCTGGAGGCGGCCCGCCTGGCAGCCCAGGCCGGCAAGGCCATCCTGTGCACCAAACCGCTGGCCCGCACCGCGGCGGAGGCCCGGGAGATCCTGGAACTGGCCGAGAACGCCGGAGTGTTCGCCGGCTATCTGGAAGACCTGGTCTACCCGCCCAAGACGATGAAGGCGATCAAATCCACGCTCAAGGGCGCGCTGGGCAAGGTGCTGTGGGCGCGCTCGCGCGAGACCCACCCCGGCCCGCACTCCGACTGGTTCTGGACCAAAGAAATCTCCGGCGGCGGAGCGATCATCGATATGGGCTGCCACTGTATCGAGATCAGCCGCAACTTCATCGGCAAGGATATCAAGCCGCTGGAAGTGATGTGTTGGGCCGACACCCAGGTGCACCCGATTGAAGCCGAAGACTCGGCCGTCGGGTTGGTACGCTATGCCAACGGCGCCGTCGGGCAGTTTGAGGTCAGCTGGACCTTCCGCGGCGGAATGGACCTGCGCGACGAAGTCTCTGGCACCGAAGGCACCATCTGGCTAAACCATTGGCTGCGCACCGGCTATGAACTGTTCACCGCGGTGGGCGAAGGCGGCTACGTGGCCGAGAAAGCCGAAGGAGACAAGGGCTGGCTGTTCCCGGTGGGCGACGAAGTGGGTGAGTTGGGTTACACCGACATGTTCGCCGATATGCTCGACGCGCTCGACGAGGGCCGCCAGCCGCACGAGACCTTCTACGACGGCTACGTGGTCAACGCCATCATGGACGCCGCTTACCGCTCAGCCGAGAGCAAGCGCTGGGAGCCGGTGCAATTGGAGATCTGGCGCGGTTCGCAAGAGATCACTTCCACCCAGGTGCGCGCCGAGTACGACGCCGATCACTGGCTGATCAAGGAAGAAGTGATGCCCGACGGCCGCACAAAATTGATCCTGAAAGAGAAAGCCTCCGGCAAGATCGTGCAGCAGATCCGCTAAGCCGGGAAGAATATGTAAAACGAGTCAGCGATCCGGCCGCGCCTGCGGTCGGATCGCGCCTGAGGTCCAGCCGCGCCTGCGGTCAGATCGCGCCTGCGGTCCAGCCGCGCCTGCGTTCGGATTGCGCCTGCAGTCCAACCACGCGTGTAGCGGCGCAGGGACGACCGGCCCGCCGCGAACGCCACGACTTCGTGGTTCGTCCCTGCGCCTGTGCGCGTGCAGGCCACGGCTGCGGGTGCAGGGACGCCGCCCGCGCGGCTGCCCGCCAGGATACCTGAGCGTCCCCGCACCCCTCCACGGGGCATGGCGGTCGGATGGCGTGTTCGGTCCAACCGCGCCTTCGG
>JBJSYW010000249.1:0-4899 GCA_046089985.1 Chloroflexota bacterium | reverse complement strand
GTCGAGCGCCTGGTAGATTGGATCGACCAGTCGCTGCTCTACCTGCATGCCCGCGCCCTGCTGCCGGCCTTCCAGATCAGCGGCGTGCGCACCGCCTCCGATTTCATCGACATCTACCAACCGCAGATCCTGGTGCTTGATGGCGGCAGCGCCGCCCCACAGGCGCTCGACATCCAGGCCCGCCGGCAGCGGCTGGCTGCGCTGCTGAAAAGCCAGCTGGTCGAACCGCGCGTCAGCGAAAAGCTGGCCCCCGCCTACGCCACCGCCATCGACGAAGCCGGGGTGTCCACCCTGCTGGCCGCCACCGCCCAGGCCCTGGTCGACGCATCCAACATTTACCACGTGCGCTACTGGCGCCAGCATGAATTTGAAGCCCTGCCGGATGACGTTGAGCGCGAGCGCACCCGCGCCGACCTGCGCCTGATGCAGGGCCTGCCCAACGAGGCGATCGAGATCTACAACCAGGTGCTGCAGCGCTTCCCCTCCAGCCACAACACCCTGCTCTACCGCGGCCTGGCCTATTTCCAGATGCGCAGCTACCCGCGCGCCATCCAGGATTACCAGGCCGCCCTGGCCGGCGGCGGCGAGCACTGGCACAATCGCAAGACCGCCTTTATGGAACTGGGCCGCGCCTGCCGCGAGATGGAATCCTACGCCGAAGCCCGCGCCTGGTACGAGCACGCCCTGCAGCAGGACCCGGATTTTGCCGAGGCGCGCCTGGAGATGGCCTACCTGCAGCTGACCCACCTGCAGGAGTATGAGCCGGCGATCCAGAACCTCGACCTGCTGGCCGGCGGCGAGTACCGCAAAGCCGAAGCGCTGGCCAACCGCGGTCTGGCGCGCTACTCTCTATACAAACAGCGCCAGCCGGCTGCCCAGCCCGACCCGGCTCTGCTGGCCCAGGCCCAGGCCGACCTGACCCTGGCGCTGCGCCTGGACCCCGGGCTGATCGCCGCCTACCTGAACCTGGCCCAGGTGCAAATCGAACAGCCCGCTCCCATCCTGGCCATCCAGACCCTCACCCGCGCCATCCCGCAGATCGAGTCGCAGCGCAGCGCGCTGGAGGCCGGGCAGGTGGGCGGGCGCGGCGCCACCGCCCAGGCGCTGACCGAAAACGCCTATCGCGTGCGCCTGCAGCGCGGCAACCTGTATTTCAACAACCAGAAGTATGACCTGGCGGCCGAAGATTATCGCGCCGCCGCCAACCTGGCGCCGTTCGATGTGGCCGCGGTGTATAACCTGGGCAAGGCGCAGCAAAAGCTGGGCCTGCGCAGCGATGCCATCCGCTCCTTCCGTGAGACGGTGCGCCTCAAGCCCGGTCATGCCCCCGCCCACCAGGACCTGGGCGATCTGCTCTTGCAAGAACACCTGCAGCCCGACGCCGAAAAGGCGTACGCCACCGCCTATACGCTGACCGTAGAACTGAAAGACCTGCCGGGACAGGCGCTGGCCCTGCTCAGCCTGGGCCGCCTGTACCGCACGCTGCCCGGCCGCGAAGCCGACGCCCAGCGCGAATTGGAACGCGCCCGCCGCCTGGGCGACAACCTGGAAGACGAGCAGCTCTACACCAGCGCCACCTATGAACTGGGCGTGCTGCTGGCTGCCTCGCAGCCCGAACAGGCCGCCGTGCTGCTCGATACCTCCGCCTCGCTCTTCGAACTGCTCAAGCGCCCGCGCGAAAGCGCCCGCGCCGCCGCTCAGTTGGGCGTGGTGCTGCGCAAGTTGAACGAACGCCCGCGCTCCTACGAAGCCTTCCAGCGCGCCGGCGCCCAGCTGTACCAGGTCTACGACGCGTCTAATTCGGAGGACCAGGCGCTCGAAAAGCTGATCAAAGATGGGCTGAAGGGCGCCCCGCGCCGGCCTGCAGGCGCGCCGGCGGGGCCGGCCGCGCCCGGCGAAGCCGGCGGTGCAGCCGCCCCGGCCGCGCCCGCCAGTCCCACCGTCCCGGCTGCGCCGGTCAGCCCGGAGCCCGGCCTGCAGCCCGCCGACTGATCCAAGCGGCGGGCCGCAGGGCGAGCGCTCAGGATTCCAGCGTGAAGTAGAAGGTCGCCCCCAGGTTGGTGGCGGCTCGCGCCCAAATTGCTCCACCGTGGCGCTGGATCACCCGGTAAACCGTCGCCAGCCCCACCCCGGTGCCCTCATAGTCCTGCGAGGCGTGCAGGCGGTGGAAGGCTTTAAACAGCTGCCCGGCATATTTCATATCAAAGCCGGCCCCGTTATCGCGCACATAGTACACCTGTCCGTTGCCGCGCCGGGTCACCCCGATCTCGATCATCGGGAAGTCGGTCTTGCCGGTGAACTTCCAGGCGTTGCCCACCAGGTTCTCCAGCGCCAGGCGCAGCAGGCTGGCGTCCCCCTGCACCCATAGCTCAGGCTGGATCGCCACCTCGACCTTGCGCTCCGGGTTCTGCCGGCGCAGCCACTCAACCACATCGGCCGCCAGCTGGCTCAGGTTGACCTGTGTGCGGTGCATCTCCACCCGCGTCACGCGCGACAGCAGCAGCAGGTCGTCGATCAGCTGGCCCATGCGCTGCGCCGCCAGCCGCACGTTCTCCAGGTAGACCCGCGCCTCGCCGTCCAGCGCCTGGCGATAATCCTCGCCCAGCAGCTTGGAATAGCCGTCGATGCTGCGCAGCGGCGCGCGCAGGTCGTGCGCCACCGAATAGGCGAATGCTTCCAGCTCGCGGTTGGCGGCTTCCAGCTCGGCTGTACGTTCGCGCACCCGCGCCTCCAGGTCCGAGTTCAGCCGCCGCACCGCTTCTTCCACTTCCCGCCGGGCGGTGATGTCCACCAGCATGCCCATCGACCCGGTCGCCCGCCCGTCTGGCCCCAGGATCTCCACCGCCGTGTCCGAAATCCAGCGCTGCTCGCCCGAGCGGGTGCGGATCAGGTAATCGCAGCGCCAGGTCTCCAGCTTGCCCAGGCGTGCCTGCAGCACAGCCTGGTCATAATCCAGCTCCGCCGATTCGCCCAGCAAGTTGGTCTCGCGCACCAGGCTGCGCCACAGCATTGGGGTCATCTCAAACGCCGAATACCCGGTCAGCTCGTCGATCCCCTCGCCAAAGAACAGGTAGCGATTCTGCAGGTAGTCTTCCACGTAGGGCACCGCCCCGCCGGCGCTGATCGTGCGCCGGTAGAGCGCTTCACGCTCTTTCAACGCCTGGTCAAACTGCTGACGCTGGATCGCCGCGCCCAACACCCCGGCGACGATCTTCAACCCATCCACCTCCGCCGGCGACCATTCGCGCTCACAAGCGGCGTCGTCCAGGCGGATATCGCCCCACCAATGCCCATCCAGGAATACCGGCACACTCAGCAAGGAACGCAGCCCCAACCGGCGCAGCTGCTCGGCTTCTTCCGGCAGCAGCGTGCCCAGCGAACCGCTAAACGGCTCGTTGCAGGCCAGGCTGCGCCGCCAACGCTGCCAGCCCGGGCTGTCCAGCGCAATGCCCGGTAGATCGCCCGGCCCCCGGGCAGCCGCCTGGGGCAGCGCCGCATCTTCATCTTCGACCGGGGCGCTGTAGACCGTATCCGGCTCGCTGGCCGACCAACGATAGCGCACCACGCACACTTCCTGCCCACCCTGCACCAGGTTTTCGCACAGCGCCACGTGGCTGGCCCCGGTCACGCCGCCCAACCGCACCAGCGTCGACTGGATCCCCATGCGCCAGTCGGGCAGCGATAGGAACGCCCCGGCGGCATAGGCGGCGGCTTCGCTGATCGCCTCGCGCTGGCGCAGCGCCGCATACAGGCGGGCGTTCTGGATGGCTGCGCTGGCATGCATGGCGATCGACTCCAGCAGCGCCTGGTCGCGCTCCGAGAAACGCCGCTTGGGGCTGCTGCTGATCACGGTCAGCGACCCCAGCACGTTCTGCTGCGCACTGATCAACGGCACGCCCAGGCAGGCGCGCCCGCCGACAGACAGCATCTCCGGCAGCGGATCCGAGAATTCGGCGTAATCGTCCAGCCGCAGGGTGCGCCGGCTCAGGATAATCTGCCATGCCAGCCCTGCGCCGCGCGGCAGCTTGACCCCATCCAGCGCTTCGGGCAGGTTGTAATCGTATACGTCGGTCATCACCTGCTCATCCGGCGAAACCAGCGCCAGGGTAGCCATATCGGCCTGCAGGTAGCGCGCCGAAAGCCGGGCCAACTGCTCCAGCACCTGCGACAGATCCAGCGTCTGGCTGATCGTGCGCTGCAGGTAATTCAAGCGCTGCTCGCGCTCCAGCGCTTCCACCGTCTGGTCGTACAAGCGCGCATTCTGGATGGCGATCGCCGCCTGGGTAGCCAGCGCTTCAAACAGCGCAATCTGGTCCTCGGCAAACGCGTCCACCTGGCTGCTCTGCACCGACATAATGCCGATCAGCCGGTCTTCAATAAACATCGGCACGCCCAGGTAGGTGTGCGAGTCCTCGCCGCCAATCTGCACGATCTGGTATTGGGAAGCGATCTCTGGGACATAGATGTTGGGCAGGTACAGGGTGGCTTTGCGCCGGATCACCTCGCCCGCCATGCCCGGACGCTCACGCACGTCGTTGGGGTCCATATACAACGGTTGGTCGCCGTCATAGAACAGCGGGAAGGTCAGCATCCCGCTCGGCTCGTCGTATAACGCCACGTAAAAGGCATCTGCGCGCACCAGCTCGCGGATGCGCCGGTACAGAATCTCCAGCACATCGGCCAGGCTGATGCCCGAAGCAATCGCCCCGCCCACCCGGATCAGCACGTCCACGTGCCCGGCCCGCCGTTGGGCCGCTTCCGCCAGCGCGGCGTAGCGCTGCGCCGCCTGCCCGGCTTCCTGCGCCGCGTTGACCAGCTGGTCGGCCACCAGCCGCACGATCACCGCCACGATGCCGGTCAGCAGTGGGATCGCCAGCAGATCGGCGAAGCCGATCAATC
>JBJSYW010000248.1:0-2549 GCA_046089985.1 Chloroflexota bacterium | reverse complement strand
GTTTTTGCCCGATTCCACTCCGCCCTTCCGGCAAGATCTGCGGCCCATTTTTGCCGGTTCTCCCCGCCGCCGGTCAGCGGCCGGGCGGCGGGGTCGGCCAGCCGGCGATGCCATACCCCAGCAGCAGCAGCGGATCGAAATGCAGGTACTGCCGGCTCACCCGCCACAGGCGGTAGTTCTTCTTTTCATCGGGCGTGGCGGTCTCGGTAAAAGCCGACATCATCGCAAAGCTGGCCCCGGGCGGGCCGGTGCGCGTCTCCAGGTGCAGGTGCGCAGCCAGCGTGTTGCCGGTCTTGCCCACCCGGCCGATCACCTGGCAAGCCTCCACACGCTGGCCCAGCGCCGCCTGCAGCGAACCGTCCTGCAGGTGGGCATACAGGTGATACAACGAGCTGCCCTCCGGCAAGCCCACCTGGGCTTTCAGGTCGGCGGGGATCCAACTGCTGGGGGTCTCGATGATCACGAAGCTGCCATAGGGGAAAGTGCCGTCCAGCGCCGCGCTGACCTGCCCCGCCATCAGCGCGGTGACCGGGTTGCCGTCGATGGTGTAATGCCCCTTCCAATTGTAGAAGGCGAAATCCGTGCCCTCATGGCGGGCGTCCGAGCCGGGCGGCGGGCCGGTATACCCGGCCGAGACCAGGCGCGGCAGGTCACGCCGCTGGATATCGTCGAGCGGCGAACACAGGCGGAAGCTGACCAGCGGGTCGGCGGTGGGGCTGGGGGAGGCCGTCGGGCGGGCAGCCGACCCGGCGTATGCCGCCGGGTACACCGGCGTGGCGTAACCCGGCCCAGCGCCGCCCGGGGCCGGGTTCGCCGGGGCTGAATTGACCAGGGCCGGGTCCCCCGGAGCCGGGTTCGCCGGGGCCAGGTTCCCCGGAGCCAGGTTCCCCGGGGCCACGGAACCTGGCCCCGCCGCGGCCGGGTCCGAACCCGACGCCGCGCCGGGCCGGCGCCCCAACACGGTTGAGCCGGGAGGGAGCGTGGCGTCATTGGACTGCGAACGCGACGGAACGGCGCAGGCGGCGCACACCGCACAGGCCAGGCACACCAGAACCAAAACCGCTAAATATTTCATTTAAAAAATCCCATTCGACATACCTGACCGTATTATACCTGCCTCCCTGCCGCGCCGGCGAGCCGGCAGCCGAGCGGATACGTTATAATCGAAGACTACGGGAGGAAGCGGCATGCGTGGAAAATACCTGATCACCGGCGGGGCGGGGTTCATCGGCAGTCACCTGTGCGAAGCGCTGCTGGCGCAGGGCGCCCAGGTCACCGCCATCGACAACCTGTCCACCGGCCGGCTGGAGAACCTGCACGGGCTGCGCGGCCGGGACGGCTTCCAGTTCGTGCGCGAGACGATCCTGAACCACCAGGTGCTCGACCGGTTGTGCAGCCAGGCCGATATCGTGGTGCACCTGGCGGCGGCGGTGGGCGTCAAGCTGATCGTCGAAGACCCGGTGCGCACAATCAAGACCAATATCATGGGCAGCGAAGTGGTGCTGGACACCGCCAACCGCTACGGCTGCAAGGTGCTGATCGCTTCCACCTCCGAGGTGTACGGCAAGGGCGTGGCGGTGCCCTTCCACGAAGACGACGACTGCCTGATCGGCCCCACCACCCACAGCCGCTGGGCCTACGCCAGCTCGAAAGCCATCGATGAGTTCCTCGGCCTGGCCTACTTCCAGCAGTTCGGCCTGCCGGTGGTGGTGATGCGCTTCTTCAACACCATCGGCCCGCGCCAGACCGGGCGCTACGGCATGGTAGCGCCGCGCTTCGTGCGCCAGGCGCTGCGTGGCGAGCCGCTGCAGGTGTACGGCGACGGGCAGCAGTCGCGCTGCTTTGCCGATGTGGCCGACGTGGTCTCGGCGGTCTGCCGGCTGGCCGAGCACCCGCAGGCGGTGGGCCAGGTGTTCAACATCGGCAACACCCAGGAAGTCACCATCAACCACCTGGCGCAGCGCGTGATCGAACTGACCGGCAGCCGCTCGACGGTGCAGCACATCCCCTACGACCAGGCCTATGCCCCTGGGTTTGAAGACATGCAGCGCCGCGTCCCGGCCCTGGACAAGATCCAGCGCCTGATCGGCTACACGCCGCGCTACAGCCTGGACGAGATCCTGCAGCGCGTGATCGCCTTCGAGCGTGGCGCGCAGTAGCCTGCGCCGGCTAGCTTGCGCCCGCCGGGCGCGCCATCAACGCTTCCAGGCGCAGCTTGACCGCCGGCCATTCGCTGTCGAGGATGCTGTAGATCACCGAGTGGCGCAGGCTGCCATCCGGCAGCACCATGTGGTTGCGGATCACCCCCTCCCGCACCGCCCCCAGGCGCTCGATGGCGCGCTGCGAGCGCTGGTTGCGCAGGTCGGTCTTCAGCTGCACCCGCACGCAGCCCCAGGTTTCGAAGGCGTGCTGCAGCAGCAGGTACTTGGCCTCGGTGTTAACCCCGGTGCGCTGGTAGGCTGCGCCGTACCAGGTACCGCCGATCTCCACCCCGCGGTGGGCCGGGCGGATATCCAGGTAGCGCGTGCAGCCCAGCGCCAGGCCGGTCT
>JBJSYW010000247.1:0-8872 GCA_046089985.1 Chloroflexota bacterium | reverse complement strand
AGATAATATTGAAGTTAAGATCGACAGCCATCAAGAAAATATTGCAAAAGTATTAAGTTATCTATTCGGTTGCCCTTTTGGTCGTTGGGACATTCGCTACCCTACCGGAGAGCGCCGACCGCCACAACTGCCGTCCGATCCATTTGCCCCACTGCCAGCCTGTCCGCCAGGGATGCTACAAAGTGCCACCGGGATGCCTGCGGCACCAGAGGATGTACCTATAGACTACCCTATACACATCTCCTGGTCTGGCATCCTCGTTGATGACGACAGGCTTTCCGAAGACATCACGCGCCGTGTCGGGGAATCGCTGTGCGTCATCTGGCCCGGGCGATGGGAAGCCATTGAATCCGAAGCCTGCGAGATTCTCGGCGTTCGTTCGCTGAGAGAGTACCTCCATCGCAATTTCTTCGCCGACCACCTGAAACGTTACTCTAAAAGTCGCCGCCAGGCGCCGATTTACTGGCCGCTCTCTACGCCATCGGGGTCATACACGCTGTGGCTGTACTACCATCGGCTGACCGACCAGACCCTATTCACATGTGTGAACGATTTTGTATCGCCCAAGCTCAAGCAGGTGGGCGAGGATGCGCAATGGCTGCGCCAGAAGCTGCGCCGTACGACAGCGGAAGAGAAGGAGCTGGAGCGGCTTGCGGATTTCGAAGCCGAGCTGCACGACTTCCAGGCCGAGCTGCTGCGGGTGGCGGGGTTCTGGAAACCGGATTTGAACGATGGGGTGGAGATCACCGCCGCGCCGTTGTGGCGGTTGTTCCAGCACCGGCCGTGGCAGAAGCGCTTGAAGGAGACCTGGGAAAAGCTGGAGCGAGGCGACTACGATTGGGCGCACCTGGCGTACAGCATCTGGCCAGAGCGGGTGCGCGAGAAGTGCAAGAGCGATAAATCGCTGGCGATCGCGCATGGGTTGGAGGATTTGTATGTGGAGCCGCCAGCCAGTGGGAAAAAGAAGGGCCGGAAGAAGGCAGCGGAGGTGGAGATGGAGGAGATGTTCGATGGGTGAGCAATTCTGCCGGGTGGTCGGGATATCTATAGGGCATACCACCACCAGGCTGGCCTTATTTAACGAGGCCAGCCGAAAGCCGGTGGTGGTGGACTCTACGGTCGTAGTTGTATCTCCAAGGTTTGCAAACCCAGGCAGCAAGATCGCCATAGACCGGATCAAGCAGACGGCCGAGCGGGCGGTTGGGGGAAGGGTGAATGGGGCGATCCTGACCGTACCGACAGGGTTTGATGCGGGACAGGTTGAGGTGGTCAAAGCGCTGGTAGAGAAGGCCGGGATGAGGGTGCACCAGGTGGTCTGCCGGGCAGAGGCAGCGGTGATCGAGCAGCGGGCGGAAGAGGGGATGACTGGGAAAGCTACCTACCTGGTTTTTCACCTGGGGGGGAAGAGTTGCGAGGCGGCGGTGGTGCGGGCGGAAGGCGAGTGGGTGCTGTTACTCACCAGCAGCAGCCGGATGGATCTGGGCGGACAGGATTTCGACCGGATCACTACGGATTGGGCGAGAAACCAGCGCAGTCAATATTTCGGGAGCGTAGCGGCGGAAACGCAGGAGGAAGGCATTAACCTGGCCAGGGAGATTGAGGAGGCCAGGATACGCTTAACCAGCCAGGATTGGACAGAGGTGGAACTGGAGCAGCGAAGCGCAACTAGTCTGCGGCTGACGAGGGCGGTATTTGAGAACCTGACCGGCGAGCTGGCGGACGAAACGATGCAGCAGGTGCAGCAGGCCCTGGCGGCGGCAGAAGCACAATATGCGATCGGGCCTGAAGATATTACGAGCGTGCTGCTGACCGGCGGCTCAAGCCGGATGCCTGTGATCCAGCGCAGGCTGGAGCAGCTTTTTAGTAAATACACCCGGGAAATCAGCGGGGAGAGGCCGGAGAACATGGCGGCGCTGGGGGCAGCCAGGTTGGCGAGCCGGGTGGAAGAGCCAGCCGACGAACCAATACGCAGGAGGACAGAGATTGAGTATGAACTGAGCGAGAGTCCAAATTTCTACCTGAGTAATATTACATCGCAGGCGTATGGGATTGGGGTGAGCGGGGATGATCTGGAGATCATCGCGCGCGAAAGTTGGATCCCGGTGGAGCGGACATGCCGAATGTATGCGAAGCCGGATGCCAGCGGCCAGCTAAGGCTATCCATCTGGGCAGGCGGTGAGGGCGGTAAGATGGTGGTAGGCGCGATAGATATCGGTACGGTGGAGAATAAGGTCACTGAAAACGAGGGCCTGGATATCAGCATGACGCTGGACAGCCATGGGGTGCTTACAACCACTGTGCGACATTTGGAAAGCAATTGGACCATCAGCACTACTATCGACGTCGGCGATGCGGCCCGAGAGGCAGCCAGGCAGGAGAAAGCGCTGAGGAAGGTCATTAAAGAAGCGCTGATGGCTGAGCATACCCAGCGAATGGTTGAAGCGGTCGAGCTGTGGAAAAAAGCGCAGGGCATGACGAACCATCAAGGCGAGGTTAATGAGAGCCTGCATGAAATCCAAATCTACATGCGGGTACACCAACTGACTAACCAGGTCCAGGTGGCAGAGCAGGCGCAAGATTTTGAGGAGGCGCTGCGGGTATGGCAGTTAATTGCCAAAGAGCTGCCCGAATATCCAGAAACGGCGCAGGTTGAGCTGAATAAATATTTACCGGAGCGCATTGAGCAGATAAAAGCCGTTCTGACAGCCATAAAACAGCTTACCCTGGCGTATCCCAAGCGGCTGTCAAAACGCTATACGTCCACGATTCTGGTGTACTTTCATCCAAAGAATTTTACTGCCCGGGTAAAGACCAGGCTGAAGAAGCAACTGAAGGAAGTGGGAAAAGCGCCAGAGGCTTACGAGACCAGGACACAGACCACCCAGGTGGCAGCCGGGGAGACGGTGCAGGTGAAGATCGACTGCCCGGGGATCGAATTCAGCTCACCGACCACGGTGAGGGTGAACGATGAGATCACGCAGCTGATCTTCCTGGCCCGGCCAACTGACGGCTGCCAGGTGGGCAGCCATATGGCGAAGCTGGCGGTGTGCCGGGCGGGGAGTGGGGTGGAGCTGTTCGCCAGCGTGTTTGAGATCCGGGTGGTGGATTTTGTGATCGACCACATCTCGCGGCCGCTGGCGCTGAAGAGCGTGTCGGTCATCTCCGGGCTGGGGGCAGCGGTGATGTACCTGCTGACGTTGTTCGGACAGATCGATACGACGATAGGGCTGGCGTCTGGCACAACGATCGGGGTATTCAGTTTAGCGGTTTATACGCAGTTTAACCTATGGTTTCAACAGATGAGGCATGTTTCGATAACCTCATGAGGATATTAAGCGAGTGAAAATTAAGGAGTTTATCCAAACCCAAATCATCCTGCCGCGTCTCCAGCAGCACGGCGTGCTGGTAGTCTACGACCCGGAGCGGCGCTACCGGGAGCTGTGCCTGGATCTGGCCGGGGAGAAGCGCCGCGTGATCGATGCTACCGACAGCAGCATCGCCAGCCGGCTGGCAGCCTTGCAGGCGCTGCAGGAGTTCGGCGCTCAGCCGGCCGGCGCGCCGCACCCAGCCATTGAAGCCATCCTGGTGTACGTGCCGGCGCCCAAGCCGCGCACCGAGGCCGAGAAGCGCGGCGACCCGTTCGCGGCCTTTGGCGCGTGCGGCGGGGTGTTCCCGGACGGGGATGGGGATGGGTACCAGAGCCTGTGCCTGAAGGCGCGCGCCGATGATGCCACCCAGATCTACGCCATCTTCAAGAACGACCCCAACCCGCCCTTTGCGGTGATCGACGCGGTGGGCGGCGGGGCGGGCTGGCCCAACCTGCAGGCACGCTTCGGGGTGACCTCGGCGCGCGAGCTGCTGTTCGCCCTGCTGACCCCCACCCCAGCGCAACTGGAGGCGCTGAACGGTGGGGCATCCGGGCAGGAGGCCTGGGCGGCGGAGGTGCGGGCGCTGTGCCGGAGCACGCTGGGGCTGGATTTCACCACTCATGCCAACAGTTGGAGCAGCCTGGCGGACGAGCTGTGGCGCTTCCTGCTGTTCAGCGAGTTCGCCTTTGACCTGCCGGTAGATCTGCCGGCCGGGCTGGCGACGGTGAAGCGCGCCCCCAGCGAGGCGCGCGTGCTGGTGGAGGACCTGTGCAGCGAGCTGCGCGGCCACCCGCGCAGCCAGGCAGCTTACATCGAGCGGGCAGAGGAGATCCAGGGGGAGCTGGACCTGCCCGGGCAGTGCCGGGAGATGCAGGATTTCGGGGTCAAGGATACCTTCCCGTTCGAGGAGCGGGCCGGGTTCACCCAGGCGGTGGAGGCGCTGCTGCGCGAGCAGCCCGAGAAGCTGGCCCTGGCAATCGAGCGCCACGCGCGCTCGGTGTGGGTGGGGCGGGGGGAGAACCAGGCGCAGTGGGCGCTGCTGCAGGCGGCGGCGCGGCTGGTACAGGCCTGCGACGATGCCGAGGCGCGCCTGGCGGAGCGCCCCGAGCAGGTGCGCAGCCTGGAGGCGCTGATCGAAACCTACACCCAGAACCTGCGCGAGGTCGACCGGCTGCAGCGCGAGTTCGAGCATGCGGCCGGGGAGCGGCTGTTTATCGACGAGGCGGCCGAAAAAGCCGCCCGAGACATGACCCGCCAGGCGCGCCAGACCTACCGCCGGCTGGCAGACCGGCTGCAGGGCTTCTTCCTGAAAGGTGTGGAGAAATCCGGCTGGCCGCACAGCGGACGGCTCTCCAACGGCGACGTGTTTGATAAGCTGGTGGCGCCCCGGCTGAGCGAGAGCGGGCGGCGCGTGGCGCTGGTGCTGATCGACGCCCTGCGCTACGAGCTGGGGGTGGAGCTGGCCAAGCAGTTGGGCGAGGCCGGGCAGGTGGAGCTGCAGGCGAGCTGTGCGCTGCTGCCCAGCGTCACGCCGGTGGGGATGGCGGCACTGCTGCCAGGGGCCGGGCTGGGGCTCATGCTGCGCAATAAGGACGGCGGGCTGGGGGTGGAGCTGGACGGGCAGGCGCTGTTGAACGTGAACCAGCGCATCGAGCTGCTGCGCAGCCGCTACGGGCAGCGCTTTGCCGGGCTGGCGCTGGATAAGTTCTGCAAGGAGCCGCCCAAGCTCGAGCGCACGGTGGAGCTGCTGCTGCTGCGCAGCAACGATATGGACAGCGCCTTTGAAGCAGACCCGGAGACGGCGCCGGGGTTGATCAGCCGCACCTTCCAATGGGTGCGCCTGGCGGTGAACAAGCTGGCCAAGCTGGGCTTCCAGGAGGTGGTGATCGCCACCGACCACGGCTTCTTCCTGAACCCCAGCCTGGAAGCCGGGGATGTGTGCGCCAAGCCGGCCGGTAGCTGGCTGGCGGTACACGACCGGATGCTGCTGGGGCAAAGCTCAGCGGCGGGCAGCGGCGACTCGGCCAACCTGGTGCAGCCGGCCGGGCACCTGGGGCTGCGCGGCAATTTCGCCCAGGTGGCGGTACCGCGGGCGATGGTGGGCTATTCGGCGGGGATGAACTACTTCCACGGCGGGCTGTCGCTGCAGGAGGCGCTGACGCCGGTGATCGTGCTGCGGTTGAAAGCGCAGGAGAAGAAAAGTGAAAGCGCGCTCAAGCTGGGGCTGAGCTACAAGCAGGGGGCGAAGAGGATCACCACCCGGCTGCCGGTGATGGATGTGGCGGTGTCCGGGCAGGCCAGCTTCCTGGGCGAGGAAGGGCTGGAGTTTGTCCTGGAGGCGCACAATTCGCATGGCAAGGTGGTGGGCGAGGCCAAGCTGGGTGGACCGGTCAACCCGGCCACGCGCATCATCCGCTTGAAAGCCGGGGAGAGCGCCCAGATCGCGCTGAAGATGGACCCGAATTATGAAGGCAAGTTCACCGTCAAAGCGTTGTCGCCCAGCACTGGGGCCACTTTAGGCGAGGCGCTGGCCCTGGAAACAGATTACGTGGTGTAGAGGTAGATATGGATATCCTGGATAGCAAACTGCTGGCCGCATTTCAAGGCAAGGCTGTACGCAAGGACCTGCTGCACCGCATCAAAAAGGGTACCAACGTGCCCACCTTTGTGCTCGAGTTTTTGCTGGCACGCTACTGCGCCAGCGAAGACCCGGCCGAGATCCAGGAGGGGCTGGAGGCGGTGCTGGCCACACTGCAGGACAACTACGTGCGCCCGGATGAGGCCAACGCGGCGCAGTCACGGGTGGCGACCAAGGGGCGCTACCGCTTTATCGACAAGGTGCATGTCAACTATGTCGAGAACGAGAAGCGCCATTGGGCGGCGCTGGAGAATTTCAACTCGCAGCGCGTGGCCATCGCCAACCGCTTTTACCAGGATAACCAGCGCCTGTTGGAGGGCGGGATCTGGGCCGAGGTCACGCTGGGCTACAACGAGATCGAGGACGACGACTATACCTTCTACATCGAAGACCTGCGCCCGATCCAGCTCAGCCGCTTCGACTTTGAAGGCTATGCTGGGGGACGACGCCAGTTCACGCGGGACGAGTGGCTGGATATCGTGCTGCGCTCGGTCGGGCTGGAACCCAGCAAGCTGACCCAGCGAGTGAAGCTGCACTTTATTGCCCGCCTGGCCCCGCTGGCCGAGCCAAACTACAACTTTATCGAGCTGGGCCCGCGCGGCACGGGCAAGTCCTATTTCTACAGCGAGTTCTCGCCCTACTCGACCCTGATCAGCGGCGGCCAGGCTTCGAAGGCGGTGCTGTTCTACAACAGCGCCCGCAAGAAGGTGGGCCTGGTGGGCTTCTGGGACACGGTGGCCTTCGACGAGGTGGGTGGGATCAAGATCAAGGACCAGGATACGATCCAGATCATGAAGGACTTCCTGGCCAACGGGCGCTTTTCGCGCGGGGCGGAGATCATTGCCGATGCCAGCATGGTGTTTGTCGGCAACATCGACCAGTCGATCGACCAACTGGTGAACTCGACCCAGCACGACCTGTTCCTGCCGCTGCCCAAGGAGTTCGACCTGGCGGTGATGGACCGCTTTTCGTTCTACCTGCCGGGCTGGGAGATGCTGAAGAACAGCAGCCAGTACCTGACCGAGAACTACGGGCTGATCACCGATTACCTGGCGGAGGCATTCCATTACCAGTTCGCCCACACCAACCGCTACGAGGAAGTCAACCAGCGCATCCGCCTGGGCCGGGCGGTGGAAGGGCGCGATGAGAAGGGCATCAAGAAGACGGTGGCGGCCTTCTTGAAGATCCTGCACCCGGACGGCCCGCCCAGCCAGGCAGAGTTCGATGAGTACGTGGCCTATGCGGTGGAGGGCCGGCGGCGGGTGAAGGAGCAGATGAACAAGCGCAAGCCGGACGATGAGTTTGCGCGCATCAACTTGTCGTATATCAACGCTGAAGGGCAGGAGCTGGTGGTGTACTGCCCCGAGTCGCAGCATGCGCCGGCCACCCAGGACCCGACCCGAACCACGCTGGAGAACGCTGGGGAGCCAGGCGATGGGCGCCGGCGGAGCGCTGCGGTGAAGCCAACCCCGGCGGCGGCCACTCGCGGGGCGGCGGCCGAAGCGGTTCCCGCGCCCGTCCCACCGCCGGCGCTAGAAGAGCGGCATTACACAATCTTTTACGGGGAGACCGGCCACAGCTATGAGACGCTGATTGGTCCCTACCTGGCAAGCGCCAGGGCCATCGAAATCGAGGACCCGTATATCCGCGCGCCGCACCAGATCCAGAATTTCGTGCGCCTGTGCGAAGCGGTGGTTAAGCTGTCGGAGATCAAGCACATCGACCTGCTGACCAGTTATGAAGATGAAGCCCAGATGCGGGAGATCGAGACCAAGCTGAACGGGCTAAAACAGAGCCTGTTGGAAGCCGATGTGATCTTTGAGTTCGATTTCAACCCGAATATGCACGATCGAGAGATCACGCTGGACAACGGTTGGGTGATTAAGATCGGGCGCGGGCTGGATTTCTACCAAAAGCCGGTGAACTGGTTTGAGTTGGGGACGAACGACCTGGCGCTGCGGAAGTGTCTCGAAACGAAAGTGGATATTTACAAACAGCCGTAAAAAGGGGGCCGGGCGCAGCGCCCGGCCCCCGCTGAGTTACCTACGGTTGGTTGACGTATACGATGGTCGGGTTGGGCAGCCCGGCGATGCCGGAGTAGGCCACCGAGCCAAGGTAACGCCCGGCGGTCAGCCCGCTGAAGCTCAGCGAGATCGCGCCCGGACCCTGCACCGCCGCCGCCGGGGCGGTGACGGTCATGTTGCCGGCAGCCGTGCTGCCCAGCGCCCAACTGAACAGGGTGAAGTCGGCCGTGCCGGTGGTAACGCCCCAACCGTGAACGTACACGGTGTAATCCCCAGCGGCCGGGTTGATCAGGTTGACCTCTTCGGCCGAGGTGCCGCCGCCGCTGGAGCCGACCTGCGTGGCCCCGTTGTAGACGTACAGGTCCACATCGTTGCCGCCGGCGGTGATGGCGTCATCGAACAGTGAGAAGCGGGCGTAGGTAGCGCCGGCCGGGATGCTGACGGTGAAGGCCGTCGTGCCGGGGCCGCCGGGAACAAACGTATCGGTCGGGTCATCGCTGACCGTGCCGGTCTGCGTCACAGCCGGGACCAGGCCGCGCGCCGCAGCCGAGAAGGCCCCGCTGTAACCGAAGGTCACGCCGTAGCTGATCGCCTCGCCGCTGCCAGAGACCTGCACAGGGGCGGAGAGCGCCACCGGGCGGATCACGGCCGGGATGCGCACGCGGTGGCCCTTACTGCCGGTCCAGGTGATCTGCCCGCCGGTGTAGGCGTTCAACGCCGCGCTGGTGCGGGTGAAGGTGATCTGGATGGTCTGCTTGCCGCCCGGCTCCAGGGTGAAGCTGCTGGGGCTGGCGCTGGCGGTGAAGCCCACCAGGCCGCTGAAGCCGGGCGGCAAGCAGACC
>JBJSYW010000246.1:0-4975 GCA_046089985.1 Chloroflexota bacterium | reverse complement strand
GTACGACTGGAGGTCACCACCGCTGTTGGGGTTGGCGGGAGGAATCATATCGACGTCCGGTGGTGGATCCAGACTCGGACATGGGTAAGTCGGAGGTGGTTGCGACATAAACGGGGACGTCACAGCAGCCGTCAGCGTCTTTTTCAGGGTGTAACTCACGCGAATGGTTTCACCCTCCAGCCACAGATGGTACGGCCAGGACATGAACAGGGCGACGGCCACGACGTACCAACGGTATGCCATCCACCGTGGCTTGCGTGCAGGTGGCGCTGCCTGCATCGCAGCAGGGCCGTTCCAGGCGCGCACCGGCGCCGCCCCGGGCAGCAAAGCGCCCAGCAGCAGCGCCAGGATGACGGGCGCATGCACTACGGCAGGGGTACGGACGCGAATCACGCTCGTATTGTAGCCGATTATGAGAAATTTGTGGTTGCAACCCTGGCGCGGCTCAGCGCGCCGGCGGAGGAGCGCCGGGTGGGCCGCCACGCTCGGCCAGCACCACCGGGTAAAACGCCTGGGCTGTGCGGAAGATGTCTTGCAGCACCAGCGAGCGCCATACCGGCCCGCGTACGTGCAGCTGGTTGTTGGCCATCGCCACCGTCAGGCGCTGCTTGCCCAACAGGATCTGGTGCAGCACATCACTGCTGGTCAGGATGTCCAGGTCGGGTTTCAGGTGCGTCTCGCCATAGCTGAGCTGCGGGGGCGCTTTGCGACCGTTCAGCCACACCGCCGCGGCCGGCTGGCTGGTCTGGAGCCGGATGATCAGGCGAGAATCGCTCAGGGCGCGCGCCGCGCTGGGGTCCCGCGCCACCCGGTCGAACAGGGCTTGCAGGACCCCGGAAAGCTGTTGAGATGTCTGGTAAACCGGCATACCCGCGCTAACCCAGGAAGATCGATTTACGCTGCGACAGCCGGCTGTAAATCATATTCTGCACAATATTGCGGGTCTGGTCGGTCAGCTGGGAAACCAGCATCAGGTTGTTGGCTGCCCCCGGCCCATAGGTATCGGTGGCGATCGGTTCGCCGAAGTCGATATACCACTTGGTGGGCAGCGGGACGAAGCCCAGCAGCCCCAGCCAGGGGAAGGTGGGCGAGATCGGGAAGTAGGGGAAACTGATTGCTTTGGCCATGAAGTCGAGCTTGGTCAGCGAGATATAGGTCTCTTCTGCGCCGACGACCGAGACCGGGATCATCGGCGCGCCGGTCTTCAGCGCCATGCGCACGAAACCGCCTCGCCCGAAGCGCGCCAGCCGGTAGCGCTCCTTGAACAGCTTGCCGACGCCCTTGTAGCCTTCCGGGAAGACCGCCACCAGCTCGTCCTGCTCCAGCAGGCGCACGCCGTTCTCCTCGTTGGCCAGCACCTGGCCCAGCTTGGTGAACAGGGCCGAGAGGAACGGCAGGGTGGGGAACCAGGTGGCGTACAGCGTGCGCACCAGGCGCTGGGCCGGGTGTTCGTTCATCACCGCCGTGCCCACCATCGCTCCATCCCAGGGCAGCTGTCCGGAGTGGTTGCACACCAGCAGCGCTCGCCCGGCCTCGGGGATGTTTTCGACGCCGGTCACTTCTGCTCGCCAGTAGACCTTGTACATGAAGTTCATGAAGGGCAGCATCAGCTGCAGCACTTCGGGGTCATAGCCCCACTCGTCGGTTTCGTACTCGCCCGACAGGCGCCGCTTAAGCATGTCCTTCTGGTAATCCAGCGAATAGTTGACCATGTACCAGATACCCTTCCAGGTATCTGCGTCGAACAGGTCCTGCCCAATGCTGCTGCGCAGGCGCTCGATCACGGTCAGGGCCATCTCAGGGGAGAAGCGATCCAGGTTGCGCTCGACCAGGTCGACCACGCCCTGCGGTGAGAACGGGGGCGGGGCGTAATCGGGCTGGGCCAGGCGCAGGCGCTCGATCAGGCGATCCAGCTCGGCCATCAGGCGGCCGCGCAGCTGTTCGTCGGGCGCTTCCACTTCGGCGGGGTAGCCGGCGGTCGGGTCGAAGGCGGCGCTGTCATCACCAGACGGGTCTTGCGGGCTGCCGTCTGCGCCGGAGGCAGCTTCCTTGCTGTCCGCCAGTTCGGCGGCGTCCACGGTTGTATCGCCGCCGGACAGGTCCAGCGCTTCGGGCTGCGTATAGACAGGCGGCAGCGGTTCGGACTCGGCAAACGCGTCCAGGCGTGGGTTGTTGTTCTCATCCGCCATAGCTGGCCTCCTCGACTTCATTCATCTGCGGCTGGCCGATGTCGCGGCCGCGCTTGCGACGTTCGATCGTGTCGCGCAGGCGCTCCTCGTCGTACGCCAGGGCCGCCGATTCGGGCATGTACTGGCGCACGCGCTGCTCGCCGGCGAACTCGCGCAGCGCTTCCTCGGCGGTGTAGCGCGGTACATAGCCCAGTTCCTCGCGCATGCGTGCCAGGTCGCCCACCCACGGGTAGCGCAGGTAATCCATTTCGATCGGCCAGTAGTGGCTCAACGAAACGCCCACCGTGTTGGCCGCTGAAACGCCCCAGTAAGCGAACAGGTGGAACAGCGGCACCGGCATCTTGGCCGCCAGGGCGGTGAGTTTGCTCAACGGCAGGATGCCCTCCGCCGCCACGTTGAACACCCCGGGAACGTCGTTCAGGATGGCGTACACCAGCGCCTCGGCCACGTCTTTCTCGTGGATCACCTGCATCAGCGGGTCGAAGCCCATCAGCTTGGGGGCCAGCGGCTGTTTTAAGAAGCGTGTCAGCGGCGAGTCGACCTTCGGGCCGACGATGCTCGAGAAGCGCAGGATGGTCAGGATCATCTCTGGCACCTGGCGGCGGAAGCCGTTGCAGAACGATTCGATCTCCGCCAGGTGGCGGGTGGCGCCATACGCTCGCCCGGCCTGCAGCGGCGCTTGCTCCGAGATAAACGCCGGGTTGCCGGGGGTGGCCCCGTAAACCGACATGCTGCTCTTCAACACCACTTTGCGCACCCCCGCCTCGGCGCACGCCCCCAGCACTTTCATCGTGCCCATCACGTTCACATCGAAGGTCGGCTCGGTAGGGCACTGGCTTTCGACAAACACCAGGTGGCAGACGGTGTCAACCTGCTCGGATTTGAGCAGCTCGACAAACAGCGGGTTGCGGATGTCGGCCTGGATAAAGTCCATGCCCTTCAATTCGTCGCCCGGCGGCTCGGTGTCCAGGCCAATGACCTGCAGATCGCTCTCGTGGGTTTTGCACTCCGAGACCAGGCGGCCGGCCACCTGCGTTCCCCAGTAGCCTGAAACCCCGGTGATCAGGATGACCCGTTTTTTCTTCATTTGCTCCTCCTTATCTCGGTTTCCGCCGGGCCACCAGCCAGCCCAGCAAGGCCAGCCCGGCCCCGGCCCACAGCCAGGATTTCAGCGATACCGCTCCCGAGCGCACGCCTTTGGCCATCGGGGGGATCTCGGCCAGCCGGCGGGTGTTCTCCTCCAGCAGCGCTGCAAAGCGGGCCGGGTCGGCGCGCAGTTCGTCGGCCAGCCGGCGCCGCACGGCCACATCCTCATCGGTGATGTATTTGCCGAATGAACGCAGCCCGGCCAGCTGGAAGCCGTGCTTCTTGAACAGGCGGTAGATCTCTTTCACCCGCTCCAGCGAGATGTTGCGCCCCAGGGTGTAATCCTCGAAGCGCCCTTCCATCGCCAGCAGGGCGGTCTCAGCCAGGCAGGCGTACGACGTCTTCGGCGGCAGACCGATATCATACCCGAAATCGATGTCTCCGGGGATCAGCACTTCGCCGCTCTCGATCACCAGCACGTCCGGGCGCAGCGCGGCTTCGGCCGGGTTGATGTCCGGCGGGCGGGCCACGTCGCAGATCAACGCCCCGGGTTTGCAGCGCGTAAGGTCGATCACCCGCTGCCCGAAGGCCGAAGTGGCAGTGATGATGAGGTCGCACTCGCTGATCAGATCGCCGGCGTGAGTGGCGATCGAGATCTGCGCATGCGGGGTCTCATCGAGGATGCGCCGTTTCAGGTCGATCAGCCGCTCCGGCTCGATCGAAACCAGGGTCACGTTGTGGATCGCCTGGGCCAGCAGCCGGGCGCATACCGAGCCGATCGAACCGGTGGCGCCGATCACCATGGCTCTGCCGTGGGTCAGGTCGGTGGCGCCCATTTTGAGCACTGCCTGTTTGGCGGTTTCGAGCGTGGCAGCCACGGTGAGGCTGTTGCCGCTGGTGATGGCGATGTCGGACTCGTGCGCCACGGTGATGCCGGCGTCGCCTACCACGCTGGTGAAAGCCCCCAGCCCCATGATGCGCGCCCCCTGGCGCTCGGCCAGCCGGGCGGCCAGGTTCAGCCGGTTGTAGGTGAAGCGCTCGCCGCGCTGCATCATCTGGCGCGGCGTGGCCCCCAGCGAATACAGGATGCCCTCAATGCGCTGGCCGGTGGTGGGCGACTGCCCACCGGTGATGCGCGAGATGTACAGCGGCGGCATCAGCGCCGCGATCGGCTCGACAATCTCGTCCGGCAGGTAGCGCGTCCATTGGAACAGCTTGTGCTTGTGGATGAAGGATATATCCAGCGGATGGATGACGAAGGCGAAGCGATTGATCCCGGCCTCTTCCGGCTGCAGGTAGCGGATATCGGGTTTCCAATTCAGGTTGGCGATCAGGTCCAGGTAGGTATCCTCGGACAGCGGGGCGTCCGGGTCGGGCCGCACGGCAGCCAGGATCGCCTCCACGGTGGCGTCGCCCCAGCCAAAGCGCTGCCCGGCGTCCAGCAGGTCGGGGATCAGCATCACCACGATCGACACGCCGCGCTGGCGCAGGTCTTCCAGGTCCTGCTCGTTGGCGGCGTTGACCACCACGGTCTTGTGCTTCAGCCGCAGCGGGGCATAGCGGCGGATGGCGCCGATATCGCCGGCCAGCACGTCGGCCCATTGGAAAGGCTTTTCGGCGCGCGCTGTGCCCGGAGCGCCGCTTTGCGGGTGGATGCGCCGGTACGGCGCGTCTTTCAACTGGTCCAGCGGGGGGCCGGC
>JBJSYW010000245.1:0-9126 GCA_046089985.1 Chloroflexota bacterium | reverse complement strand
GCGGAATGGGCGTTTCGCTGGGCGGCGGGGGCAGGGTGGCGGTCTCGGTTGGGGCCGGGGTGGGGCTGGGCGGGGGAGGGTCGGTCGGGCGCGGGGTGGCGGTGATGTAGCGGATGCGCGGCGTGGGCGTCGCCAGCATCTGGGCCACCGCCGAGCAGCCGCTCAGCCCGGCGGCCAGGATCAACAGGAACAGGATCTGCAGGCTAATCGAGATGGATCGCATGGGGGTCTCCCGGTTTGGTGATCAGGGTCGGTTTAACAAAGATCGGGGTGGACCGGCCCACACGCGTGCAGGCCGATCCACCCCAATCATACTCGATTTATTGCTCCCGCGGGGCGCGGGTGGCGTTCTCAGGCCGGCGACAGCTCGGCGTTCAGCCTTTCGCCCTGGGCGAAGGCCGCCCCGGCGCGCAGCGCCTTGTAGTTCAGCCCCAGCAGGTGTTTGTGCCGCTCGGGCATATGGCGTTCAAGCGCCCTTTCCATGGTTTCCAGCGGGAACACCGGCAGCTTCTCCAGCAGCGCGCCCAGCATGACCATGTTGGTCAGGCGCTTATTGCCCAGCTGTTCGGCCATCTCGTTGGCCGGCAGCATCACCGCAGCGATGTCGCTGCGCTGGAAGCCGCGGTCCACCAGCGACTGGTTGACCACCAGCACGCCGCCCGGGGCCACCACCGGCTCATACTTATCGAAGGAGGGCAGGTTGAAGACCAGCACCGCCTTTGGGTTGCGCACCACCGGCGCGCCGATCTCTTCGTCAGAGATCACCACCGTGCAGTTGGCGGTGCCGCCGCGCATCTCCGGCCCGTAGGACGGGATCCAGGTGACTTCCTTCCCGGCGTCCAACCCGGCGTACGCCAGCAGCTGCCCGGCGAACAGGATGCCCTGCCCGCCAAACCCGGCAAGAATGATTTCGGTTTGCATCAGGCCACCATCCCTGTTAGAACTTGATCTCGCTCACCGCGGGCGTGATCTTGTAATCGCCCAGCGGGAATGCCGGCACCATGCGCTGCTCGACGAAGTGCAGCGCCTCGTTTGGCGACAGGCCCCAGTTGGTGGGGCAGGTTGAGAGCAGCTCGACGATCGAGAAGCCCAGGCTGCGCCGCTGGATTTCGAAGGCGGTGCGGATAGCCTTTTTTGCCAGGCGCACGTTCTTCGGGTCGTGCAGCGAGCGCCGCACCGAGAAGCTGCAGCCGTCCATCGTCGCCAGCACTTCGGCCATGCGAATCGGGAAGCCGGCCTGCTCCACGTCGCGCCCGGTGGGGGAGGAGGTGGTTTTCATCCCCGGCAGCGTGGTGGGGGCCATCTGCCCGCCGGTCATGCCATAGATGGCGTTGTTGATGAAGATCACGGTGATGTTCTCACCGCGCCCGGCGGCGTGCATGATCTCGGCCATGCCGATCGAAGCCAGGTCGCCGTCGCCCTGGTAGGTGAAGACCATGCGGTGCGGCAGCACGCGCTTGATCCCGGTGGCCATCGCCGGGGCGCGCCCGTGGGCCGCTTCCACGAAGTCAATATCGAAATAATTATAGGCAAACACCGAGCAGCCCACCGGCGCAACGCCGATGGTGTTCTCGAGCACATCCATCTCATCCAATACTTCTGCCACCAGGCGGTGCGCCACGCCGTGGGTGCAGCCCGGGCAGTACATGGTCGCTGTCTGGGTCAGCGCATGCGGCCGGGAGTAGACAACCTGTGCATCCTGCACTTTAATTTCAGACATCGCTTGCGGCCTCCGCTAATTCATCACTGCTTTGAGGTGTTTCAGCCAGGCCTGGCGTGGGTCTTCGCCCAACGCCAGCGGGGCGTGCATCATGCGCTGGATGGCGTCGCTGATCTCATCTTCAAACGGCACCACACCGCCCATGCGCCCGTAGAACTCTACCGGCACGCGGTTGGCCACCGCCAGCCGCACGTCTTCGAGCATCTGCCCGGAGTTCATCTCTACCACCAGCAGCGACTTGACCCGCTTGGAGATCTCGGCCAGCTGCTGCATGGGGAAGGGGCTGACGGAGATCGGGCGGAACAGGCCCACTTTCAGCCCGGCCGCACGCGCCGCCCGCACCGCCGAGAAGGCCACCCGCCCGGAGGTGCCGAAGCCGACCACCACGTACTCGGCGTCGTCCATGAAATATTCTTTGTAGCGCACTTCGTTTTGCTGGATCTCGTTCCAGCGTTCCAGCAGGCGCAGGTTGGTCACTTCTTCGGCGTGGGCCTGCATGTAAATCGAGCTCAGGATGCGCCGCTCGCGGCCTTCTGCGCCGCGCACAGCCCATTCCGGATATTCGGTTTTCAGGGGGCGGAAGTCGGGCATTTCCACCGGCTCCATCAGCTGCCCGATATTGCCATCCGCCATCACAATCACGATCGAGCGGTATTTCTCGGCCAGGTCGAAGGCCAGCACGGTCAGGTCCACGGCTTCCTGGACGTTGGCCGGCGCCAGCACGATCTGGTGGTAATCGCCGTGCCCACCGCCGTGGACGATCTGGTTGTAGTCGCCCTGGGAGGGGTTGATATTGCCCAACCCGGGGCCGCCGCGTACCACGTCGATCAGCACTACCGGCAGTTCGGTGCCGGCAATATAGGAGAGCCCCTCCATCATCAGGCTGACGCCAGGGCTGGAGGAAGAACTCATCACCCGGGCGCCGGTGCAAGCAGCGCCATACACCATGTTAATGGCAGCCACTTCGCTCTCCGCCTGCAGGAAAGCACGCCCCAGTTCCGGCATGCGCTTGGACATCCATTCCAGCAGCTCGGTTTGGGGGGTAATCGGGTAACCAAAGTAGGCCTGCACACCCGCCCGGATGGCAGCCTCGGCCATTGCCACATTGCCTTCTAACAGTTCACGCGCCACTGAGAACCTCCTGGGTTAGGCTTTCGCCGCCGCGCGCTGAGGCGCCTCGCGGTAGACGGTCAGCGCGGCTTCTGGACACACAACCGCACAAATAGCACACCCGGTGCAGCCATCTTTGGCCAAATGCACCGGGTGATATCCCTTGGGCGTCAGGTGGTCCATATCAAGGGCTAGCACAGCTTGCGGGCACTCTTCCACACAAATCTCGCAGCCCTTACAATAGAGCGGGTTGACTTCAATCCAACCTCGTACCGCCATTCGGTTGCCTCCTATTCAAATGAAATGAGCAGCGTAAAATCCAACCGTTCTTATCCTATTATCCCCTGCCGGTTGGCGTTTGGCTAGTGCTAACTGTCACATCTCTAGGACTACGAAAATCACCCCTGCACAGGACGGTTGGCGCATTACGGGGTGGGGGTCAGCTGGGTGGCAGCCAGCGCGCTGCGGATGGCGTCGGCGGCGCTCTGCAGCGCCTGGGCCGGGTCGGCCCCGTCGGCAAAGATCGCCCGCAGCGCCAGGTCCAGGTTCTGCGCGTAGACCGCCATTGCGGGGGTGTTGGGGTAGGCTGCCCCGCCGGCCAGGGCGGTGAGCGCCTGCTTGACCAGCGGGCCCATCACCGGGTCCGATAGGCTGGCCTGCTGCGTCACCGGGATGCGCCCGGCCTCGGCCAGCAGGCTCTGTGCTTCGGGCGAGAGCAGGTGGGCGATAAAGGCCAGCGCGGTGAACTGCTGCGCTTCGGCAGCGGCGGCGTTTACGTAGATCGCCTGGGGCACCACATAGCCGGCCATCCGCCCGCTGCCGGCCGCCGGCCACGGATCGATGGCCAGGTTCTCCGGCCCGATGCCCGCCGCCAGCGGGCGCAGGTTCCAGGTGCCGTCGATGATCCAACCCACCTGGCCTTCCTGGAAGCGCGACAGGTCTTCGTCGCTCAGGTAATCCGGCGGCCCAGCCTGCTCAAAGCTGCGCAGCAGTTCGATCCAGGCCAGCCCGGCCGGCCCGGCGAAGGCCGGCTGGCCCTGAGCGTCCATTAACTGCCCGCCCAGCCCGTCCAGGTGTGCGCCAGAGAAGAAGAAGCTGCGCTCCAGGTAAGCCCCCAATACATCGCCCTGGGTGGTGGTTTGCGCCAGGGCGGTCAGTTCTTTCAGTGACGGCGGGCTGATGGTCATGATCTCTTTGTTGCGGAACAGCACCACGCCCTCCATGCTGTAGGGCAGGCCGACCAGCGCTTCGCCGTAGCGCAGCGCATTCAGGGCCGGGGCGTTCAGCTCGCCGCTCAGCGCCGGGTCGAGCCGGCCGTTCAGGTCGGCCACCAGGCCCTGATCGTACAGCGCCGGTCCCCACTCGGCCGGGCCCAGCAGCAGCGCCGGCCCCTGCCCGGCGCGGCTGTCCATCTCAAAGCGCCCGCGCAGCTCGTTGGCCGGGATGTACAGCACATCGAAATACACCTCCGGGTGCTTCAGCCGGAAGCTGTCGATGATCTGCACCAGCGCCGGCAGTTCGGCCTCGCTCCAGGAATGGCGGATCGATAGCGTGCCGCGCACCGCCTGTTCGGTGGGGGTGGGGGCTGGGGGCAGTGGGGTTGGAACGGTGGTGGCGGTGGGCGGCAGGATGGCGCTCGGGGCCGGCGTGGGGCCGGCGGCCGGGCTGCTGCAGGCCGCACAGGCCAGGCAGATCAGCAGGAACAATCGGGCGAGCGAGGGGCGCAGGTTCATGCGCGTACTATACCAGGGAGTGCCCGGTTTATCAAGCAGGCCAGTTTGCTCGCGCCCGGCCTGAATCCAGTATAATCAGCCGGTAACGACTTCACCGCGCCGTCCTGGCGCAGCCTGATACCGACGAGGAGCCATGCCAAACCTGGATCACCTTCGCGGCGTGTTTGCCGCCAGCCTGACCCCGCTGCACGACGATGATACCCTGGCGCTGGATGACCTGGCGCCGTTCCTGGGCTTCCTGGCCCAGCGCGGCTGTCACGGGGCCTTGATCCTGGGCACCACCGGCGAAGGACCGGCTTTTTCGCCCGACGAGCGGCATGCCCTGCTGCGCGCCGCCGTGGCGGTGCGCCGGCAGCATCCCGCGTTCCGGCTGTTGGCCGGCTCCGGCACCCCCAGCCTGGACGAGACTGTGCTGCTCACCCGCCAGGCCTTTGACCTGGGCTATGACGGGGTGGTGGTGCTGCCGCCTTACTACTTCCGCAAGGTCAGCGATGAGGGGCTGTTCCAGTGGTTCAGCCAGGTGATCCGCCGGGCGGTGCCCGACGGTGGGGCGTTCTTCGGCTACCACATCCCCGGGATGACCGGGGTGGGGCTGTCGTTGGATCTGCTGGCGCGTTTGAAAGACGCTTTCCCGCAGCGCTTCGCCGGCCTCAAAGACTCGTCCACCGACCCTGCCACCGCCCGCGCCCTGGGCGAGCGCTTCGGCGACGACCTGCTGGTGTATAACGGCACCGACTCGCTCTTCAGCCTGGCGCTGGAGAACCACGCCGGCGGCTGCATTACTGCCATGGCTAACCTGCGCTCGCCCGACGCGCGCCGGGTGTGGGACGGTTTCCAGGCCGGCGCGCCGGACGCCGCCGCCCAGGCCCGCCTGGACGCTGCCCGGGCGGTGATGGACAGCTACCCGCCCAATCCCCCGCTGTATAAAGCGCTGCTGCCCCGGCTGCACGGCCTGCCGCGTTGGGCCGTCCGCCCGCCGCTGCTGCCGCTCTCCGCGGCGGTTGAGGAACAGGTGCTGCAGGCCGCCCAGGCTGCGGTCCCGGAGGGAGCGCACTAGCCCGACCATGCTCACGCGCCTGACGGAATCGCAGCGCCTGCGCCTGCTGGTGGCCAACCTGCTCCTGGTCGGGTTGTGCATCGGCGGGTTGGCGCTGTTGATCCTGGTCTACCCGGCCGCTTTTGGCCCGGCTGCCCCGGCTACCGCCACCCAGGCCAACACCCCGCGGCCCAGCTTCACCCCGTCGCAGACCCTGCCGGCTGCCCCGCTGCCCACGCTGACCCGTACGCCTTTCCCCAGCCTGACCGCTACTCCGCCGCCCTTCGCCTCGCCCACCGGCACTGCCAGCGCCACCCCGTTCCCCCCCGGCCTGCCCACGCTCACCCCGGCGCGCGCCCCGGTCAACGCCGATGGGCTTGAACTGCATCCCTGGACGGCCGATCACGCCGATTACGCCGCCCACCTGCTGCACAGCTATCCCGAATGGCTGCCGGCGGCGGCCCGCGAGCGCGGCAGCAGCGCCTATTACCTGGCCTCGCGCTACCCCATCGTGGCCTGGAAGGAAGCCCTGCTGCGCTTCCCCGCCGCCCCGCAGGCCGGCAACTGGCGCTGGGGGTTGGCCTTTGACCTGATGCGCTATGGCAGCCAGGAAGCTGCGGTGCAGTACGCCTTCCTGATCGCCGGGGCGCTAAACAGCGGCGAGACCGACCTGACCTACCTGTACAACTGGCTGCCGCAGCGCGAGCCGCAGCTGTCGTTGGTGATGACCGCCATCGACCCGCCGGATGGTTTTCTGGGCGCGTATGTGATCGAGCTGCACAGCGCCGGCGGCTCCGCGTTCATCTGGCTGCTGCAGTCGCCCGGCGTCTACCAGGCCTACCCACTGCTGGCGCGCTTTGATTTCGCCGGCGAACTGCAGTCGAACTGGCTGGCAGCCGAACTGGATGGCGACCCGCAGAACGGCCAGGAGATCGCAGTGTATTTCTCCAGCTCGCCTGGCGGGCAGGTGGACGCGCCGCAGGTGTTCAACCTGGGGCAGCTGCCGCCCAGGCCGCTGCCGTTCTACCCTCAGCAGGCGGCGCTCAAGCTGGGGATGGAGTTTGACAACCGCTGGCGGGTGCAGGCCCTGCCGTCTGGGCAGAACGAGCTGGTCTTCGATACGCGCGTCTACCCGCCCTGCCCGGTGCAGGTGCAGGCTGCCTACCGCTGGAACGGGGTCATGTTCGCCCCCACCGGCCAGAGCTTCAGCCTGGCTGCGCCCGGCAGCGCCTCCTTTACCGACTGCCAGGCGGTGCTGGAGCATGCCCAGGCGGTGTGGGGGCCGCAGGCGGCGATTGACCTGGTCGAGCCGCTGCTCGAGCAGGGTTTCCCAGAGCGCAACCTGGCCGGCGAGCCCTACCCGCCGGATGAAGCCGACGCCTGGAAGCTGCGCCTGGGGATCAATTACGCCCTGTTGGGCGATCCGGACGGCGCCCGCCACTACCTGAACCAGGTTTCGACCCAGCCCAGCGTGTATAACAGCCGCTGGATTGAACCGGCGCAGGTCTTCCTGGGCGCGTATACCGGCCCGCAGGAACTCTACCGGGCCTGCACGCTGGTGACGGAATGCGACCCGGTTGAGGCGCTGCGCCACCTGGCTGCCCAGACGCCGCCGGAGCAAGATGCCTTCCTGGCGCTGCGAGCGGCCGGTCTGAACCCCAGCGCATCCGGCTACTATGATTTCGACGGCGACGACGACAGCGAGCGCTGGTTCACCACCCGCTACCGCCCGCGCACGATCAACGACTTCTGGATCCTGGCCCGCACCGCCGGCGGCTGGCAGGCGCTGCGCGTCGACTCGGTTGAGACCATCCCGCCCAGCCTGGAGCTGCTGACCGCTGACTTTATCGCCGACGAAGGGTTGGACCTGCAGCCGGTCACGTTCCTGGAATCACGCCGGGCGTTCAGCCTGCAGCGCGCCCCGCTCAGCCTGCAGCCCTACCTGGCGGCGGTGCCGCTGCGCCAGGAGTACCCCAGCCGCTTCTTCCTGCCGCTGCAGGCGATCGAAGCCGGGCTGTTTAACGGCGCCGACCCGCAGCAGGTGCAGCAAGACCTGCTTCACCTGCAAGAATGGCCCGGTCTGTTGTGCGCCCCGACCTGGACGTGCGACTCGTACTACTACCTGCTGGGCCTGTCTAGCGAGTTGGCCGGCGATTCAGAGCAGGCCGTGGCCGCCTACATTAAGCTCTGGCAGGATTACAGCCAGAGCCCGTTCACCGTGCTGGCGCGACTCAAGCTGGTGGGCGTGGGCGAAGACGCCACCCCCACGCCAACACTCACCCCCAGCGCTCCGGCCGGCGCAGGCACCCTCACCGCCAGCCCCACCCTGGTGCCAGGGGTCACCCCCAGCCCCACCGGGAGCGTCACGCCGAATATCAGCGCCACGCCGACTGTCACCGGCACGCCGCCGACCCCCACGTTCACACCCACGCTTGCGCCGGCGCTGTCTGGCACGCCGTCCCCGCCGGTTACACCCTCGGCCACTGCCACCGACGGCGAGAGCTATCCCACCCCGCCGCCAACTGTATCTTACCCATAAAAGGATTCTGCCTGTGACACAGCTGCCTCCCGCCATCTGGCGGGTCATACACACTCTGCCCGCCGCCGGCGCCTGGAACATGGCCGTCGACGAGGCGATCCTCGAATTTTCAGCCCGGCGCGAGACCCCGCCCACGCTGCGCCTGTACGCCTGGCAGCCGGCCTGCCTGTCACTGGGCTATGCCCAACCGGCCGCGGATGTGGAGCAGGCGGCTCTGCAGGCCAACGGTTGGGATCTGGTGCGCCGTCCCACCGGCGGGCGGGCCATCCTGCACACCGATGAGCTGACCTATTCGGTCGCCGGCCCGCAGGACGAGCCGCGCCTGGCAGGCGGCGTGCTGGAGAGTTACCGCGTGCTGTCCGCCGCGCTGCTCGACGCTCTGCACCGCCTGGCCGTCCCGGCCGGCGCATCCGAGAAATCCGGCGCTCCGGCCGGCGCTGCCCCGGCCAACCCGGTGTGCTTTGAAGTGCCCTCCAACTATGAGATCACTGTCGACGGCCGCAAGCTGGTCGGCAGCGCCCAGTCACGCCGCAAGGAAGGCGTCTTGCAGCACGGGTCGCTGCCGCTGGTGGGCGACCTGGCGCGCATCGCGCAGGCCCTGGCTTTTCCCGATCCAGCCGCCCGCCAGGAGGCTAGCGAGCGCCTGCTGGAACGCGCCACCACCGTCGAGCGCGTGCTGGGCCGTCCGGTTGACTGGGCGCAGGCTGCAGCAGCGTTTGAAGCCGGGTTCCGCAGCGCGCTGAACCTGGATCTGCAGCCCGGCGAGCTGACCGCCGGCGAGCTGGCCCGCGCCCGGGAGCTGCTGGACGAAAAATTCGCCAACCCGTCATGGACCGGGCGCATCTGATCCACGGCGGGCGCTCCGCGCCGGGACGGCGCTGATAAGCCCCGCGCTGCCTATCTGGCTGTAATGCGGGCCTGGTATACTGCCCGGATGGGGAGATTAGCGCCTGTTTTCCGTTGGATCTGGATTTTGATGCTGGCTGGC
>JBJSYW010000244.1:0-4093 GCA_046089985.1 Chloroflexota bacterium | reverse complement strand
CAGGCGAAGCGCGCCTGCGCCAGCTCCACGCTGCCGCCGGTGCGAGCAGCCTCATACAACGCCAGCGCGGTGCGCACATGGTCGCGGGTCTGCTCCAGCGAGATCAAGTTCGGCGCGCCGTTCAGAATGGCGCGGTGCATGTCTTCAATCTCGCCCAGGTACAGCTCCTCGGTGGGCGTCTCGATCTCCTGCGCCAGGCCGCCGGCGGGGAAGAAGGTCATGCGCCGCTCGGGGTCGTGCAGATAGTTGAACGGACGGGTCAGCTGCAGCCGGCCCAGGCTGCCCACGATCTCGGCCTGGGTGTGGAACGGCGTGCGGAACGAGCTGGCGATTTGCGCCAGCCCGCCCCCGGGGTAGCTCATCTGGCCCACGAAATCCTCGTCTACCCCGCTTGCGCCGATCGCCTGCATGCCCTGTACGCGCAGCGGCGGCGCGCCGAAGACGAACTGCGCCAGGCTGATCGGGTAAACCCCTACATCCCACAGCGACCCGCCGCCGAACTCGGGGGTCAGGCGCACATTGTCGCTCTGCTCGAGCTTGAAATTGAACACCCCGCGCACCAGGCGGATCTCACCCAGCCGTCCGCTGGTCAGCCAATCGCCCAGCAGGCGGGTCTGCGGGTGGTGGCGGTACATGAACGCCTCCGCCAGGCGCTTGCCGGTCTGGCGGCTGGCGGCGATCATCGCGTCCACTTCCGCCAGGCTGAGGGCGAAAGGTTTTTCGCACAGCACGTGCACCCCGGCCTGCAGCGCCTTGATGGTCCACTCGGCGTGCAGGTGGTTGGGCAGGCTGATGTAGACTGCGTCGACCGCGCCAGAGTCGAGCATCGCCTGGTAGGAGCCGAAGGATTTGCCGATCTCCCACTCTTTCGCATAGGCTTTAGCGGCCTGCGGTTCGCGGCTGGCAACCGCCGCCAGCACCCCATCCCGGCTCTGGCGGATGGCCGGGATCACCTTTCGGTTAATATTGGCCGTGGATACCAGCCCCCAGCGTACTTTTTTCATCTGCGTCTCCTGTTTTTCGATCTAAAGTTGATCTGCCGCTGCATTGCCGGACGCGGCCGCCCCCAGCGCCGGAAGGCCGACAGCCCAGGCGTCCAGGCGCGCCATGCCCTCCCAAATCGGCGCTTCATGCAGCCGGGTATCCACCTGGCCGGCTCCAGCGGCCTGCGCCTGCGCTTCGACATGTTCCAGCAGCGCCTGGCGGGCGTAGGCCAGGGCGGCTTCGTAGCTGCTGAACAGGCGGCGTGTGTTGGCCACGCAGGCGAAATACCCGTTGAGCGTTGCCCCGGCGGTGTTGGGCAGCACCTGCGCCTGGTGATGGCAAACCACGCTGCTCACCACCGCTCCCACCGCGTTGGCCACCGCGTGGTGCGCGGGGATGATCAGCTCGGCGCCCAGGATCTCGGCGGCGCGCGGCAGGAAGGCGCGCGCCGGCGCGCCGATGCCTACCAGCGGCATGCGCAGCTTGAAGCCCACCTGCAGGTGCGGGTCATCCGGCTGCACGGCCTGCTCGAACAGCCAGCGATCCAGCCGGCCCGGCTGCGCCGCCAGGCCCTCTGCGGAGAGCTGCCGCCGGCTGACGAACTGCAGCACTTCGGCCACGATGCGCCGGGTGATGTGCTGCTGGACGCGCTCCATAAACGCTGCCGGCGGCTCGTCGAAGGTGCGCGCGGCGGTTTCGACCAGCGCCAGGGCGGCCTGCGTGTCCCAGGCGTTGAACTCGCCGCGGATGTGCAGCAGGTCGGTGGGGGTCAGCGCGGCGCGGTCGATGATCTCGGCCTGCACCAATTCGTCGATGTGAAACGGCGAGACCGGCCCGATGGCCTGGCGCACGGCGCTGTAACGCAGCGGGCCGGCGCGCAGCAGGTCGATGATGCGCCGGGTGAGCGGGTCGGCGGGCAAGACGGTGGGCACGCGCCGCAGCACCCAATACTCGTAGCTTTCCGAGTACAGCAGGCGCTGCCGTTCGCCCAGCGCGGCCAGCAGATCTGCCCGTAGGCCGGGATAGACGGCGCACAGGCGTGAGATCGGGATGGCGCGCTGCGGGCCAATCGCCAGCCGCCCGTGATGGTCGAAGACGATGCGGCTGTCGCAGCCCAGCCCGAACGAGCGGGAGCGGATGGTGTCGATGCAGGTCTGGTAGCTGCCCACCGTGGCCGCGCCGTGCGCCGGCGTTGGCCGCCCGGCCTCGATCAGCGACAGGTCGGTGGTGGTGCCGCCCACGTCGGCCACCAGGGCCTGCTCCAGCCTGCTCAGGAACTGCCCGCCGATGGCGCTGGTAGCTGGGCCGGAGTGGACCACCTCCACCGGGCGGCGGCGGGCGAACGCGGCCTGCACAATCGAGGCGTCGCCGCGCACCATCATCAGCGGGCAGTGCACCCCGCGCCGGGCGAGTTCGGTCTGCACTGCGTCCAGCAGCTGGCGCGTGTTGCCCAGCAGCGAGGCGTTCAGGCTGGCGGTGGTGGCGCGCAGGATCGAGTTCAGCTCGCTGGACAGGTGGTGGGCCTGCACCACCGGCTGCCTGGTGGCCGCCTCCAGCAGCTCGGCAGCGCGCAGCTCGTGCGCAGCGTTGGCCGGCCCGGCGTACGCGCTGACCGCGTAGGCTTCGACGCCGGCGCACTGACCGGCCGCCTGCAGCACGGCCGCCTCGTCCAGCGCTTCCAGTTCCTGCCCGCTCGATAGATCGTGTCGTCCGGAAATGAAGAAATAGTGCGGCGTGCCGAACCCCTTGTGAAACTGGAAGGTCTCGACCAGCTGGCGGTCATAGCCCAGCAGCAGCAGCGCCGCCGGGCGGCGTTTCTCTTCGACGATGGCATTGGTAGCCAGGGTGGTCGAGAGCGAAACCAGGGCGATCTCCGGGGCGAGCGGTGCGGCAGCGGAGGCTTCGCCGCTCTCGGGGGGCGCGGGGCTGTCCAGCAATTCTGCCAGCACCTGCCGGATGCACAACTGCAGATCGTGATGGGTGGTAAGCACTTTGGCCGAGCGCGCCACGCGCCGGGCGGTCGGGTCGAGCAGCACGCCGTCGGTGAAGGTGCCGCCGGTGTCGATGCCAAGCGTATAGACGGTGGGGGTAGGGGTCATGGGGCCGGGGGGATGGGTACGATGGCGATCGCGGTTTCGATAATCTCGGCCTGCAGCGAGCCGTGCGAGGCTTCGCCGAGCGCCTGCTGAAAGGCGGCGAAGCGCTCGACCGGGAAGCGCGCTGTCACGGTGACGTCGGCGGCGAAATCCTGCTCGCTGAGCTGCCCGTGGTGGGCTTCGATCAGCAGTTTGAGCCGCTCGTACCAGTTATATGGCACGGCGGCCATCACGGTGTGGGTGGGGATCTTCTCGGCGCGTGGGGTGATCTCCAGCACGGCGCGCACCGCGTCGGAGTAGGCGCGCACCAACCCGCCGGTGCCCAGCTTGGCGCCGCCGAAGTAGCGCGTCACCACCACGGCTGCGTCGCCCAGCCCGCTGCCGCTCAACACCGCCAGCGCCGGTCGCCCGGCGGTGCCGGACGGCTCGCCGTCGTCGGAACAATGGCTGGTCACTGATGCGCCGTGGCCGACCACAAAAGCCGGGACGTTGTGCGTGGCGTCGGCAAACTCAGACTTGATCGCGCCGATAAACGCTTTCGCCTCGTCGACGCTGAAGACCGGCGCCAAAGAGGCGATAAAGCGCGAGTTAATCACTTCGATTTCGGCGCGCACCGGGCGGGCAGGGATTGGGTAGCGTTCCATCCCGCCAATTATAAATCCGATTCTACGGTCCGGTCGCAGTCGGGTAGCCCGATCCGGCCCAGGCGTTGACCCCGCCGGCCATGCTGGTGACGTTGGTGAAGCCCGCGCCGAGCAGGATGTCGCGCCCCTGCTGGCTGCGGTTGCCCGAACGGCACACCACCACGATCGGTTTGTCCTTGGGCAGCTCGTTCACCCGGCCGGCCAGCTGGCCAAGCGGGATCAGGGTGGTGTTTGGGATGTGGGTCGCGTTCCACTCATCCGGCTCGCGCACGTCCAGCAGGAAGACGCCCTGGTCGTACAACGCTCTGGCCTCGGCCACGCTGATTTCACCCGGCAGGGCGGCGCTGTTGGGCGCGGCCGGGGCGGTGG
>JBJSYW010000243.1:0-2565 GCA_046089985.1 Chloroflexota bacterium | reverse complement strand
CCATCCCGCCGCCAATGCACATCGTCACCATGCCAAACTGCACCTGGCGGCGGTTCATCTCATATACCAGCTGCGTGGTCAGCTTGGCGCCGGTGCAGCCCAGCGGGTGACCCAGGGCGATCGCCCCACCGTTGACATTGGTGGTCTCGGGGTCCATGCCCAGCTCACGCATCACCGCCAACCCCTGGGCGGCGAAGGCTTCGTTCAGCTCGGTCAGCCCGATGTCGCCCAGGTTCAGCCCGGCGATCTTGAGCGCCTTGGGCACCGCCGCCACCGGCCCGATGCCCATCACCTCGGGCGGCACGCCGCCCACCGCAAAGCTGACGAAGCGCGCCAGCGGTTTCAGCCCAAGCGCATCGGCTTTGGCGCGCGACATGATCAGCACGCCCGCCGCCCCGTCAGACATCTGCGACGAGTTGCCCGCCGTCACCGACCCGCCTTCCTTAAACGCCGGTTTGAGCTTCGCCAGACCTGCAGGCTGGTGTCGGCGCGCGGCCCTTCATCGCGCTTGAAGACGAAGGTCTTCTCGCGGCGCTTGCCGTCCACCACATCCACCACGCACACCTCCAGCGTGGTGATCTGCTCGTCGAACAGGCCGGTGTCCACCGCCTGGGCGGCGCGCTGGTGGCTGCGCAGGGCAAACTCGTCCTGGTCGGCCCGGCTGACGCCGTATTTGGCCGCCACGTTCTCGGCCGTCAGGCCCATATTGGTGAAGGCTTCGGGCATGTTCTCGGCCAGGTAGGGCATGGGGGCGAAGCGGAAGCCGGTCATCGGCACCTGGCTCATGCTCTCGGCCCCCGCGGCGATCGCCGCGCTGGTCTGCCCGGCCATAATTGAGTAGGCGGCGTGGGCAATGCTCTGCAGCCCCGAGGAGCAGAAGCGGTTGACCGTCTCGGCCGCCACTTCCACCGGCAGCCCGGCGCGCAGCCCGATCATGCGCGCCATGTTCATCCCCTGTTCGCCTTCCGGGAAGGCGCAGCCCAGCACAAAATCATCGATCTCGGCCGGGTCCAGCGCCGGAGCACGGCGCAGCAGCTCGCGGATCACCGCTGCGGCCATTTCATCCGTGCGCACCGTCGCCAGGCTGCCGCGCTTGGCCTTGCCCACCGCTGTGCGCGTCGCCGCCACGATTACTGCTTCGCGATTCGGATCATTGGTTGTCATTCGCCATCTCCCTTAATTCCGTAACGGTTTCCCGGTCTGCAGCAGGTTCCACATGCGCTGTTGGGTCTTCTCATTGCCGCACAGCGACAGGAAGGCTTCGCGCTCGAGATCCAGGATATACTGCTCGTCAACCCAGGCCGGGGCGCTCAGATCGCCACCCGTCAGGACGTTGGCCAGCTTGTTGGCGATCACCGATTCGTAGTCGGTGATATAGCGCCCCTGCTGCATCATGTAAATGCCCACCTGCAGCGCAGCCCGGGCGCTCTGCCCGGCGGCGTAGATCTTCTCCGGCAGCGGGGCCTTGTAGCCCGAGGCGGCCAGGTGCAGCACTTCCTTCTTGGCATCGCTCAGCAGCAGCTCGCGGTTCAGCACCACCCGGTCACACGGGCTGAGGAAGCCCGCCTGGCGCGCTTCTTCAGCGCTGGTGGCCACCTTGGCTAACCCGATCTGCTCGAAGATGCGCTGCAGCACCGGCAGCGGCTCCACGTTTGGGGTACGCATCACCGGGTTGAGCACCCGGCGCATCAGCTCTTTGGTGCCGCTGCCCGCCGGGATCACCCCGGCGCCCATCTCGACCAGCCCGGCGTACAGCTCGCCATGCGCCACCACGCGGCTGCCGCTCATGATCACCTCGGCCCCGCCGCCCAACGCCAGCCCGGCCGGCGCAATCACCACCGGCTTGGGGAAGTAGCGCACGCGCATCAGGATGTTCTGCATGCTGCGGATCAGCCCTTCGAGCTGGTCCCACTGCTGCGATTGGGCGTTCATCACCACCAGGAACAGGTTAGCCCCGGCCGAGAAGTTGTCTGCTTCGTTGCCCACCACCATGCCGTCGAAATCGCGCTCGGTCAGGTTCAGCCCTTCCTCGATCATCTGGAAGATGTCCATGTCCAGGGCGTTCATCTTGGTATGGAATTCCAGCCCCAGCACCCCATCGCCCAGGTCCACCAGGTCGGCGCCCAGGTTCTTCTTGACCACCTTGCCGGCCGTTTTTAGTTCGGGCAGCAGCACCAGCCCGGCCGTACGGCGGATTGGCTCGTAACTGCACAGCGCCGGGCTGTACACGCCCACCTTGATGCCGTCTTTGTACTGGTAAAAGCTCTGGCAGCCGGCGGCCAGCATCTCATCCACCCACGGGGCGGGCGGGAAGCCGGCGGCGCGCATCTTTTCGCTGCCTTCGGCCACACCGATCATGTCCCAGGTCTCGAACGGCCCGGCTTCGCGGCCAAAGCCCCAGCGCATCGCATCGTCGATCGGCTTGGGGGTATCGGCCACTTCGGGGATGCGTTCAGAAGCATAGGCCAGGCTCTGATAGGTGATGGCCCGCACCAGTTCGCCGGCGCGGTCCTCGGCCGTCAGCAGGATCTTCAACCGGTCGGCCAGTTTTTCCTTATCGCGGGT
>JBJSYW010000242.1:0-3189 GCA_046089985.1 Chloroflexota bacterium | reverse complement strand
GTCCACGATTACCATCGAAAATTTAGTCGGGCAAAGCGCCCAAAAAGGTTTCACCTACGTAGCTCGATCACCCGCATCCATCTACCGGGTGAATCAAAGCGGGCGGGCCGCCCCCCTGCAGAGGCAGCCCGCCCGCCGATCGGCCGGCCCAGCGGTCTTAGAACGGCCCGTAGTCGATCGCCACCGCAATCGCCAGGAAGATGCTGGTGACCAACAGCACCCACACCCACAGTTTGACCACCCAGCGCAGCCACTTCGTATACGGCACCACCGTCAAGCTGAGCGTGATCAGCAGGGCGGCGTTGGTCGGGTAGGCCAGGTTGGAGAACCCATCGCCAAATGCGTACGCGCTGACCGCGATCTGGCGGTTGACCCCCACCAGGTCGGCCAGCGGCATCAGGATCGGGATCAGCAGCAGCGCCTTGGCCGAGCCGCTGGTGATGAACAGTTCCAGCACCAGGGTCAGCCCGTAGATCATCATCGCCGCTGCGAACGGGCTGGCGCCGGTGAAGGCGTTGGAGGCCCAGTACAACAGCGTGTCAAGGATGCCGCCGCTGGCCACGATGTGCCGCACGCTGGCGGCCATCAGCAGTAGCGGCACCGCCGGCAGAATCCCCAGCAGCCCATCCCAGGCGGCCGTTCCGGCCCGCCGGCCGACCCCGGCGATCAGCCCCGAACCCACCCCACCGATCACGAACAGCAGCCCGGTCAGCGGCAGGGCCAGGTCCGAAAGCGCCTCGACAAACGGCGACGCGACCAGCACTCCCAGGATCAGCACAAAGCACATCCCCAGGAAGATGATCGCCGGGCGCTGGCGCGGGTCCATCGCGGCCGGGTCGTCGATGCGGAACGTGGCATATTTGCGCCGCTCCACGTCATCCTCGCGATATACCGGCGAAAGCTCCGGCCGGCGCTCGACCGCCCGCGCATAGCGGTACAGGAACAGCGCCAGGATGGTATAGGTGACGAAGAACAGCCCGATGCGCATCCCTGCCCCGGAGAACAGCGGCAGCCCCGACAGGCGGTGGGCGATGCCGATGGTGAACGGGTTGAACACCGCGCTGGAGAAGCCCACATTGGTGGCCAGCACCGACATACCCAGACCAACCAGCGAATCCCAGCCCAGCGAGATCGACAGGGCGATGATCACCGGCACCAGCGGGATGACCTCCTCAAAGATGCCGAAGAACCCACCCAGCGCCATAAAGAAGAACGTCACCGCCAGCATCAGCGGGTATTTGCGCCCGCCAAACGCGGTGACGATCCGGGCGATCACCGCGCGCAGGATGCCGCTGCCGTCCATCACTGCGAAGGCTATCCCCACCAGCACGATAAACACGATAATGCCGATCAGCGTGCCACTGCCCGGTGCGCCCAGCACCTCGATCGGGGCAGTCAGCCAGCGCCAGGCCGGGTAGTCCGGCCGGTCAACCGTCTGGTAGGTGGTCGGGTCGATCACCTGCCGGCCGTCCAGCTCCTGGCGCTGGTACTGACCGGCCGGCACGATGCGGGTCAACCCGCCGGCCACCAGCATCAGCACAAAGATGATCACCACCGCTTGGATGAAGGCGCGGCGCGAGATACGCACACCCGAATGGTCGTCCATGTCCGGCTCCTTTGATTTTTAGAAGATTTGCAGCGCCTGGTAAACCGCTTCGACGCCGAAGTCCAGAGCCTTGACCGGGATACGCTCATTGGCGGCATGCACGGTGGCCAGGAAGTTGAAATCCGCCGGAAGCTGCAGCGGTGTGAAACCATAGGTCTGGATGCCCAGTTTCGAGAAGAAGCGCGCGTCGGTCACGCCCGGCATTACGTACGGGATCGGCACGCCGCTCGGGTCCAGCCGGCGCAGCACGTTGGCCAGCCGGTCAAACAGCGCCATATCCGGCTCGCCCGGGGCCGGCTCCACCGCCACGGGCTGGATCTCGAAATCCGGGCCAATCAGGTGATGCAGCTCGGCAAAGAACTGCTCCGGCGGGAAGCCTGGCACCAATCGTCCGTCCAACCCCAGGTGCACCTCGGATGGGATGACGTTCATCTTGTCCGAGGCGGCTAGCATTGTCGGGCTGACGGTGTTATGCAGCAGCGGGTAGAACAACCGGCCGCGCGCCCCCAGCACGTCCAGGATGGCATCCGTCCACAGCGGGTTGAGCAGGCCGCGCAGCGCCGCGCCGGAAGCGCGCGGCAGGGCCTGCGCCAGGCGCTCGATCATCAGCCGCACCGCCGGGGTGACGTGCACCGGCAGCCGCCGGGCATCCAACAGCTGCAGGGCGCGCGCGGCTTTGGCCATCGCCCCGCCCTGCACCGGGATCGAGCCGTGCCCGCCCGGACCGCGGAAGGTGGCCTTGATCCAACAGCCCTGCTTCTCGGCGACCATGATCGGGTAGAAATTGATCCCCATCATCGACAGGTTGAAACCACCAAACTCGCCAAAGGCATATTTCACCCCGTCAAACAGCTCCGGGCGGCGCTCCACCAGGTAGCGCGCTCCGCTCAGGCTGCCTTCCTCCTCATCGGTCAGCGCGCACAGCAGCACATCACCGGGCAGATCCAGCCCCTCGGCCCGGGCCTTCAGAAAGGCCGCCAGGAACAGCGTGAACGGGCCTTTCATATCCAGCGCGCCGCGCCCCCACAGCCAGCCGTCCTGCAGGCGGCCTTCGAACGGCGGCACCTGCCAATCCTGCCCGGCGGTAGTCACCACGTCCAGGTGACCCTGCAGCAGCAGCGGCGCCGAACGGCCGCTGCCCGGCAGGCGCGCCACCAGGTTGGGGCGCTCGGGATGGCCAGCGGCGATCTCGGCCGGGATGCCGGCCTGCGCCAGCAGGTCGCGCATGTAGCCAATGCAGGCCGCCTCGTTCCCAGGTGGGTTGGTCGTATCGAAGCGGATCAGCTGCTGCAGGATCTCAGCCGGGGTTGGGGGAAACGGAGTTTGCATGCTTAGCCTTCTTTTCTATGTTTGTTCCGGCTTACGGGGCCGGCAGCGACAGGCGCAGCAGCTCCAGACCGATCTGTTCGGCCAGGGCCGGGTTTTCTTCTTCAAGGATCAGCGCCAGGGCGCGCGGCGCGCCGGGCGCCAGCGTGCCTCCGGCGAACCACACGGCTGCATCGGGCGTGCCCGGAGCGATCGTGACGGTGATGTGCCAGAAATCGGGGCCGGAGGCGTTGCGCTGCGCCAGCTCGGCGGCCTGC
>JBJSYW010000241.1:0-9918 GCA_046089985.1 Chloroflexota bacterium | reverse complement strand
TGCGGCTGGCGGCCCGCCGGCTCACTTTTGGACGGGCCGGCGGGTGACGTGGATGTAGTGGAAATCGCCGCGCGGCGGCACCAGCTCGAGCACTTCCACCACATCAAATTCACGGTCGCCCAGGCGCACGCGTTCCCCTTTTTGCGGCAGGCTGTCCTGGTTAAGGATCGTGCCGGGAAAATCATTGCCGATCACAACGTAGCTGACCTTATAGATCGCCATACTCCACCTGCTCAGCGCTCAATCAGGTTGCGGTGGCGCAGCTTGAACGACAGGTCATGCGCCAGGTTGCGCATCACCGTATAGCCCAGGCGGGTGTCTTTGCGGCACAGCGTTTCAAAATCGTCGCGGTGGATGACCTGCAGCACGGTGGGCTGGCTGGTAGCGCGCACCGTGGCGGAGCGCGGCCCCTGGTCCAGCAGGGCCATTTCGCCGATGATCTGGCCGGTGCCCAGGCTGACTACCACCCGGGGCCCCGAATTGGGCCGTTCGCCGATCATCACTTCCACGAAGCCTTCGGTGATGATATAGAACTCATCTCCCTGGCTGCCCTCCTGGGCGATCACCTGCCCGGCGGAGTAGAGGCGCACTTTGCAGATCTCCGCCACCTCGACCAACTGATCCTCGTCGAGGCCTTCAAACAGGTCGATGCCGTGCAGCACCTGGGCAAGCTCCATTGTCTTCCCTCCGGCGAATTTGCGTACGATGCCTGTATTGTAGCGTTAAAGCAGGCGATATGCAATAGGCGCGCCGGACGGCAGACGCCCGCCTGAACAAGCTGTAATTTGACTCCAGGCCGCATTCAGGTTAAACTAACAAACTACGGAGTTTGGAAGCATTGAGGAAGCCATGGATCAGATCGATGATGTTGATGGAGAGCTGAAGAAAGCGCTGATCGGCCAGGAGATTGACGCTCCGGCGGTCGAAGATGCCATCCACCTGCTGCTGGCGGCGGTGGGCGAAGACCCGGAGCGCGAAGGGCTGCTGCATACCCCTGAGCGGGTGGCGCGGATGTACGGCGAACTGCTAGCAGGCTACCGGGTGGACCCGGTGGCCCTGGTGAATGGCGCACTGTTCGACGAGACGTACGACGAGATGGTGATCGTGCGGGATATAGAATTTTACAGCCTGTGCGAGCACCACATGCTGCCATTCCTGGGCCGGGCGCATGTGGCCTATTTCCCGCACGGCAAGGTGATCGGGCTGTCGAAGGTGCCGCGCATCGTCGATATGTTTGCCCGCCGGCTGCAAGTGCAGGAGCGCATGACGCGCCAGATCGCCGAGTTTATCGACGACCTGCTGCACCCGTATGGGGTGGCGGTGGTGGTTGAAGGGCTGCACCTGTGCGCCACGATGCGCGGGGTTAAAAAGCATGATGCGCGCATGACCACTTCGGCCATGTTAGGCGCATTCCGCAAAAACCTGGCTACCCGGCAGGAGTTTTTGGAAAATATCTCACGCGGATCGAACCCGATCCTGTAAATATCAGCCTATACCTGCCGGTCGATGGCGGGACGCCGGGGCAGGCCGGTTTCCGAGATGGGAAACCCGCCTGCCCCAGTCTGCCCTGGCGGTTATCCGCCGGTGATGGGGCGCGCTGGCAGCGCATTACGCCTGCGGCGCACGCTGCCGCCGATCAGGCAGTCACGCTGTCGCGCAAGCCCTGAGCCACCCGCTCCAGGCGGGCCTGGGCCTCGGCAGCTACCGCGGCCAGTTCGGGGTTGTGCGCCAGCGGGCCGACCTGCAGCATGGCGGCGGGGTTGGCGATCATCACGCACGTGCCGCCGTCCGGCTCCGCTTCTACGGTGACGTTGCAGGGCAGCATCAGCCCGACCACGCTCCTGGCTGCCAGGGCGCGGTGCGCCAGCGGCGGGTTGCAGGCGCCCAGGATGGCGTATGGGCGAAACTCCTCGCCCAGTTTCTCCTTCAAGGTGGCGCGCACATCGATCTGCGTCAGCACGCCGAAGCCTTCCGTTTTTAAGGCCGCCTTGACCGTCTCCAGGGCGGTTTCATATGGCTGCTGCAGGTGTACTTCAAAGCCCAGCTCGTCCGACATCTTCTGACCCTCCCGTTGTTGATTGATCCATCAGGTCGTTAGATGCAGTCTGCCTTGTAAAGGTGGCATGCCGGCGAGAGATCGCCCACAGGGCCAGGGCCAGGATGATCCAGGCAGCCGGCTGGGCGGTGCGCAACCCGCCGGGCAGTAGCAGGCTGTCGCCGCGGAAGGCCTCTAATGCCAGGCGCGCTGCGGCGTGCAGCGCGATAAACGCCAACGCGTAGACCCCTGGAGCCCAGCCCCAGCGCAGCGCCCGGCCGGGCCACAGCAGGGCCAGGATCAGCCCGGCAGCCAGGGTTTCGTAGACCTGGCTGGGGTGGCGGTCCGCGCCCCACAGGTTGACCGCCCAGGGCAGGCCGGTGGGCGCGCCGAAGGCGCTGCCAGACGCCAGGTGGCTGAGCCCCACCCCGATGGCCAAAACTCCCAGCAGCGGGGCCAGCGCATCCAGCGTGCTCCAGAAAGGCAGGCGGCTGCGCTGCCCGTAGATCAATGCCGCCAGCACTGCCCCGGCGGCCGCCCCCCACGGATCGAGCAGGCTGGGGTTCAGCGAGAGCAGGCTGAGCGGGCTTTCCAGGAAGACGGCCGGGTACTGCGCCAGGTACGACAGGCGCGCCCCAGCCAGCGCCGCCAGCAGGGTGGTGAATACCAGGTTGTACAAGGCATTGGGCGAAACGCCGCGCGCCTGGCTGTAGCGCTCGGCCAGCGACAGCCCCAACCACAGGCCGGCCAGCAGGGCCAGCCCGGGGGTTTGCAGCGCCAGGGGACCGATCTGCAGTATGGGCAGCATCAGCGCGGCTCCTCTGCGGGCAGCAGCGCTTCCACGCGGATGCGCAGCAGCGCCTCGGACATCGGCCCGCCAATGATCACTTCCTGAATCATCCCCTGCGGATCGATAAAGAACGACGTGGGCAGCGAGCGCACGGCGTACAGCTCGGAGACCTGGCCGCGCTCGTCCAGCAAGATCGGGAAGGTCAACCCCTGCTCGGCGATGAAGCTGCGGGCCTGGTCCGGGTTGTCCTGATTGGCGGCATTGACACCCAGGATCACCAGGCCGCGCTCGCGGTAGTCCTGGTAGACGCGCTGCATGGCGGGCATCTCTGCCCGGCAGGGCCCGCACCAGCTGGCCCACACATTGACCAGCACGGCCTTACCACGCAGGCCGGCCAGTTCTACCGGCTGTCCGTCCAGATCGTTGAGCGTAAACTCGGGGGCCAGAAACCCGGTCTGTGGGGCAGGGATAGCCCCGCCGGTGACATCGGCCGGATCGGCCCGGCTGGCCCAGGTCCAGGCGGCGCCGGCCAACAGCAGGCCGATAGAGAATAATGTCCAGGAAGAGAAGCTGGGGCGGATCATTCGGCCATTATACCGGATGGGATTGTGGTATCATGAAAAATGGCTGTGGAACCGATGAGCGCGCGTTGGAAACTTTTCCTGTATACCGTCCTGGCCGGGCTGCTGCTGGTCCTGCCGGCTTGCAGTTTGCCGTTCTTTGGCCGCGCCCGGCCGACCAGCGCGCCAGTTGGCGCGCCAACCGGGGCCGCTCCTACCACTCCGGCCGGTTATCCGCCCGCAGAGACAGCCGCCGCTTACGGCGCCTACCCGCTGCCGGGCGGCGCCTACCCAACCGTGGTTAACCCCTATCCGGCTGCGTCAAATCCCTACCCATCCGCACCGAACCCGTATCCATCTCCGGCCGGCCCGAACCAGCCGCCGGCCTACCCATACCCGGCGATGACCGGCGAGCCTGCAGCCGGCGCGGCTGCCTCGGCGACGGACGCCGGGCTTACCCCCGCATATCCGCCGCCCGGCTTGCAGGGCACGCCGGCTTATCCCGGCGCAGCCGAAGTGACCCTGCTGCCCCCCGGCTACCCACCGCCCGGTGGAGCCACGCCTGGGAGCACTGGTCCGGGTTACCCGCCGCCGGCGCTGACCGCCTCCGCCCAGGCAGCCGCGCTGATGCAGTCGAGCGCAACGCAAACGGCTGCGGCCGGGTTGTCCGCCGGCGCGGCGACGGCCACGGCTACACCATCTCCCACAGGTTTGACGGTTACGCCAATGGTCTCCGCCACAGTTGGGGCTGCGGCCGCTGCGGCGCCTGCCACGACGGCTGCGCCAACCACCCCGCCTGCTACGACGGCTGCGGCCGCTGCGGCGTCTGCTACGACGGCTGCACCGGCGACTTCAGCCGATACGACGGCTGCGCCAACCACCCCGTCTCCGGCTACCGAGGCGGCTTACCCGCCTACCGGTGATGTGGCCGTCACTTCCGCAGCTTACCCACCGGCCGGCGGGGCGGAGGCCACCGCCGGGGCGACCGGCGTGCAGACCACGGACGATGGAACTGGCTACCCGGCAGGTGAGGCGACTGAGACTGCTGAAGCGCCGGTCACGTCCACGCTTGAAGCGCCGGTGGCTACGGTTAGCTCCATCCCGACCCCGGAAGGCACGCCGCCGGAGCCATCCGCCAGGCGGCTGCCGAACCCCGGGCAGTATGCGATGAACAGTTCCGGGCGGCCCGCGCCGGGCGCAGATGCGCCGCCGGTCCCCGCATCCAACCCACCCGCCGCACAGGCGCTCCCGGCGGCGGCCCAGACCGCCGCTCAACTGGCGCCTGCCGGCGGACGCTACCATATGGCCGGCTCTGGCGTGGCTGCGCCCGGTCCGTCGGATGGTTCGGACCCGCTGGGACCGGTGGGCGGCGATGCCAGCGCCACCCCAATTCTGGCGCCGACGCCCACCCCCACGCCAACCATTGAACCGACGGTTACGCCGACCCCGCTCCCGCCGACTGCCACCCCATTCCTGACGCCCACCCCCACGCCGTCGCTGACGCCGACCGTCACCGCCACCCCGCTGCCGCCGCCGGCCTGGACCACCAACCGCCTGCCGGCCGAGAACCCGCGCCGCGTGGTGCTGGCAGCCGGCAAGCCGCAGCTGATCGTGTTCTTTGCCTACTGGAGCGGGCCAAGCCAGGGCATGGCGCCGATCGTGCTGGGTGTGGCGGAAGAGTTTGAAGACCAGGTGCTGTTCACCTACCTGGATATCGACGACCCGGCCGGCAAGGCGCTGCGGGATGAACTGGGCTTCCGCAGCGAGCCGCATTTCTTCCTGCTGGATGGCAGCGGGCGCATCCTGCGCCAGTGGACCGGCCCGGTGACGCTTGAACAGCTGCGGGCCGCGCTGCGCTCTGCCCTCGATCAGTAATCCTCGCCCCATCCTGGAAATGCAAAACGCGCTTGACAGGCAGACCTGTCCGGTCTATAATATCGCTAACCCCTCCCCCCTGGGGGGGGGGTAGGAGCAGCGAATGAGACATGACGAAGCGATCCGGCGTCTGAAAACCGTTGAAGGCCATATCCGCGGCATCCAGCGGATGATGGAAGATGAAACCTACTGCATCGACGTCATCCGCCAGATCCAGGCGGTGCAGGCGGCGCTGAACAAAATCAGCGTGCAGATCCTGGACGAGCATGTCAATTCGTGCCTGATCACCGCGGTGCGCGGCGAAGATGTGCAGGAACGCGAGCGCGTTCTGAAAGAGATCATCGATGTCTTTGCAACCGCAGCCAAAACCTGATCCGGCTGCGGCCAGAACCAAATGAAGGAGAATGAACATGACCACTGTTACCTATAGCATCCCCAATATCAGCTGCGGCCACTGTGTGCACACGATCAAGAACGAAGTCTCTGAGCTGGCCGGCGTAAAAGCTGTTGAAGCCAGCCAGGCCAGCAAGCAGGCCATCATCACCTTCGACGCCCCGGCCACCGAAGAGCAGATCAAGGCCCTGCTGGCCTCGATTAACTACCCGGCCGCCAACTGAGGCTGCTAGAACGCAAGTTTCTGGGGTGGGGGCCGTTTCGCGCCGGCAGGCGTGGATGGCCCCCACGTTGTTTTTCATTTGAGGAGTAGGGCAGCCAGCTTATGCCGGATATCAAGCAAGTCACTCTTCCCATCACCGGTATGACGTGCGCCAACTGCGTCGCTACGGTCGAGCGCAGCCTGAAGAAAGTGGACGGCGTGCAGGTGGCGCTGGTCAACCTGTCATCGGAACGGGCCACGATCGAGTACGACCCGGCCCGCGCCGGGCTGCCACAGTTGATCGGCCGGGTGGAACGCGCCGGCTACAGCGTGGCGTCCGGCGAGGTCGATCTGGCGATCCGTCGGATGAGCGACGACAACGACGCCCGCCGCCTGGAGCGCAGCCTGAACGCCCTGGAAGGTGTGCTGGAGGCGCGGGTCAGCTTCGCAGGCGAGCGAGCGCGGGTGCGTTATGTGCCCACGCTGCTCAACCCGCGCGATCTGCGCCGGGCGGTGCAGGCGGCCGGGTTTGAGACCACCGCCGGCGAGGGCGAAAGCGAGGACGCCGAGCGGCTGGCGCGCGAGGCCGAGATCGCCCAGCAGCGGCATTACCTGCTGGTGGGGTTGGCCTTCACCCTGCCGCTGTTCCTGTTCTCGATGGCGCGCGACCTGGGCCTGCTGCCGCATTGGGCGCATGACCCGTGGGCCAACTGGCTGATGTTTGCCCTGGCTACCCCGGTGCAGTTCTACGTCGGCCGGCAGTACTACATCGGCGCATACAAGGCGCTGCGCAACCGCTCGGCTAACATGGATGTGCTGATCGTGATGGGATCGTCGGCGGCCTACCTCTACTCCCTGCCGGTGCTGTTGGGCCGGTTGGAAGGGCATGTCTATTTCGAGACTGCGGCGGTGATCATCACCCTGATCAAGCTGGGCAAATTCCTGGAGGCGAGCGCCAAGGGCCGCACCAGCGAAGCGATCAAGAAACTGATGGGGCTGCAGCCGCCCACCGCCCGCGTGGTGCGCGATGGACGGGAGCTTGACCTGCCGGTGGAGCAGGTGCTGACCGGCGACGTCCTGATCGTGCGGCCCGGTGAGAAGATCCCCGTGGATGGGGTGGTGCTCGAGGGGCAGTCGGCGGTGGACGAATCGATGCTGACCGGTGAATCGCTGCCGGTGGAAAAAGGCCCCGGCAGCGCGCTGATCGGCGCAACGCTGAACAAGCTGGGCCTACTGCGTTTCCAGGCCACCCGGGTGGGCAAAGATACCGCCCTGGCGCAGATCATCCGCCTGGTGGAAGAAGCCCAGGGCAGCAAGGCCCCGATCCAGAAGCTGGCCGACCAGGTCTCGGCGGTGTTTGTGCCGGCGGTGATCGGCGTGGCCCTGCTGACCTTTGCGGCCTGGTATTTCCTGGCTCCGCCGCCGGTGGACGCCAACCTGAGCCCGTTTACCCGGGCGCTGATCCACATGGTGGCGGTGCTGGTGATCGCCTGCCCGTGTGCGATGGGGCTGGCGACCCCCACTGCAGTGATGGTGGGCGCGGGGCGCGGCGCTGAACTGGGGGTGCTGTTCAAGACCAGCGAAGCCCTGGAGCGGGCCGGCAGCCTGACCAGTGTGGTGCTGGATAAGACCGGCACGATCACCCGCGGCCAGCCGGCGGTGACCGATATTGTACTGGCTGCCGCAGCGCAGTTAGCGCCCGTGACAGCCGGCGGCCCTCCAGGCCGGAGCGCGGCTGCCGAGCTGGACCTGCTGCGCTTGGCGGCTTCGGTGGAGAAAGGCTCCGAGCACCCGTTGGGCGAAGCGATCGTGGCGGAGGCCGGCGAGCGCGGGCTGGAGCTGGCTGCCCCGCAAAACTTCCAGGCGATCGCCGGGCACGGCGTGCAGGCGCAGGTGGATGGGCGGCAGGTGCTGGTGGGCAGCCCGCGCTTGATGGTTGAGCGCGGCATTGCGGTGGACGAGCTGCAGGCTGAGATCGAGCGCCTGCAAGGGCAGGCGCGCACGGTGGTGCTGGCGGCGGTGGATGGGCAGCTGTACGGCGCGCTGGCGGTAGCCGACACGGTCAAGGACGGCTCGGCCGAGGCGATCGAGCGGCTGCACCGCATGGGACTGCAGGTGGGCATGCTGACCGGCGACAACCGCCAGACGGCCGAGGCGATCGCCCGGCAGGTGGGCGTGGACCGGGTGCTGGCTGAAGTGCTGCCGGGCGACAAGGCGGCCGAGATCCGGCAGCTGCAGCAGGCCGGGCAGCGTGTGGCGATGGTCGGCGATGGGATCACCGATGCGCCGGCCCTGGCGCAGGCCGAGGTGGGCATCGCCATCGGCACCGGTGCAGATGTGGCCATGGCGGCTGCCCCAGTGGTGCTGATCAGCGGCGACCTGCGCGGCGTAGCCCGGGCGGTGGAGCTGTCACGCCAGACGCTGCGCACGATCAAGCAGAACCTGTTCTGGGCCTTCTTCTACAATGTGATCTTGATCCCTGCTGCGGCGCTCGGGCTGCTTAACCCAATGCTGGCCGCCGGGGCGATGGCCTTCAGCAGCGTATTTGTGGTCTCAAACAGCCTGCGCCTGCGCCGCCGGCGCATCGCCTGACCTCTCAGCAAACCTTAATCAGGCCGTAAATGCCCTGCTATTGACCCACCTATCGTTTACAGGTATGCTTAACCTGCTGCCGGTGGGCCGTTCTGCCGGCAGCAAAGATTAACCGGGTATTTGCCTCAAAATGAATCGCATGGCTGGAAACCAACGCACCCCAATCCCCTCGCACACTCCCCGGCGCGGCGCTCTAAGCCGCCGCCAGTTTCTGAAACTGGCCGGGCTGGGCCTGGGCGGGCTGGCGCTGCCCGCTTTTGGCCCGGCCGCGCCCACTGCTCGCCGGGTATCCGCGGCTGCGGGCGAAGCTTACTGGCTGCCCGATTTTCCTGCCGGCGACCGGCTGGCGCGTGTGGCGGTTGGCATGGTGGACGTCAAGCAGCGCCCCGACCCAGACAGCGCTACCGTGGGTGTCCTTTATGAAGACGCCGTGCTGCCCTGGATCCACGAGACCTCCGGCGTAAAACCGGCCTACATCTTCAACAGCCAGCGCTGGGTGGAAACCCCGCAGGGCTACATCTACCAACCCTACTTGCAGCCGGTGTACAACCGCCCCAACCAACCGGTGGAAGAACTGCCGCCCTCCGGGCGGGGGCCCGGGATGTGGGTTGAAGTGACCGTGCCCTACGCTGAAGCTGTGTTGGACGCGGCCGCGCCGTCGTCGAATTCATGGGTGGAAGCCAAGCTGGATCAGGGCCTGCCGCTGCGCGTGTATTACAGCCAGACCTTCTGGATCGACCAGGTAAAGAAGACCGAGTCTGGACGAGTGCTGTACCGCATCAACCCCAATTTCTACGGCGGGGTCGACCTGCTGTGGGTGGATGCGGCTGCCTTCCGCCCGATCACCGCCTCCGAATTGGCGCCGATCAACCCGGATGCGGTCGACAAGCGCATCGAAGTCGATGTCACCCACCAGACGTTGGCGTGCTACGAAGGGCAGCAGGAGGTATATTTCTGCCGGGTCTCGACGGGCGCCAAGTACGATATGTACGGCAACCTGGTGGACCACTGGTCTACCCCGGTCGGGAAGCACCGCGTGACGCGCAAGTACATCTCGCTGCAGATGGCGGGCGGCACCACCGGCGCCGGCTACGACCTGCCCGGCATCGCCTGGACGTGCATCTTCGCCACCGGCGGCGTGGCGATCCACTCCACCTTCTGGCACGACAATTACGGCACGCCGGTTTCGCACGGCTGCGTCAACTGCACCCCCGAGGACTCGAAGTGGATCTTCCGCTGGACCTCCCCGGAAGTGATCTATGATCCCGGGATGCTGGATGTGACCGTCAGCGGGCAAGACAGCACCGGCGTACAGGTGTATGAGAGCTAAGCCCATGCAAACTGCCGGCAAGACTCCTGCTCCTCACTCCGCTTCCGGCCTGACCCGGCGCGCCTTCCTGCAGGCTGCGGCGCTGGGCCTGGGCGGGCTGGCGCTGCTGCGTGATCCGCTGCCGGCGGGCGCAGCAGCCCC